>NZ_JAVKPK010000010.1:0-66615 GCF_031461075.1 Methanosarcina baikalica
TTATTGAAAACTTCCAGTAGCCGTTTTCCTAATCTTCGGTTGAGATAACAACTGCAAATTTTTAAATAATTTACCAAAAACAATAACAAGAAAAATGTTATTTTTTTGAAGACATCTGCGGAAAGTCAGTTATAAGAAATCCTCCTACTATTCTGGGAAAATATAGAATATATATGGATGATAAACGAAGTCAAAAATATCCGAGGAACTTTAACTTTTATAATTTCACTTTTATAACTCCTATGTATTTTTTATAGATTTATTCTATTGGATGGGCGCGGTAATCGGTCAAAGGTTGAGTATTCCTATATGATATAGGATATTGGAGTTCAGAAAAGCATAGCATGAAAAATGATAGAAAAACGAGAAAGTAGGAACGTTGATTACAGACTAACAAAACATCAATACAACGTCAATCAACTCTACTCTGAAAGAAAGTTCACATAGCAAAGAAATGATTAATCAAGGTATATTATTCATGATTCAATCAATATAATTATAAAATCATAATAAGATTCAAAAGTACGAGGAAAATCTAAGTTTTTTCCTATATTACTTACTTTTAGCATTGTGGCTCCCCATCTGCCTTGTATACAGGTGAGGAGACCAACATTGCAAATTTAGATCTATTTAGGAGGCGTATCTTTTTCTTGTCTGTTCGTATGAATTCTGTCTGTTCGTAAGACATATTACTAAATGACAAACAACTATTTAATACTTTTGTCAATAATTGTGTTATTTAATGTTGATAAATTAAAAATAAGTAGTACTTATCAAAAGAATGAATTTCTCTCTATGAACCACCTTTCGGAGCTAATACATTTCAAGAAGAAATATGACTCCGACCCTTAGCGCAAGTATCAGAGTCCCGTATCTGGATATATATTTTTCAAACCGCATTCTTGTACTGTTTATTGACCATTTACTAAGGATATTTTTGTGAGGGTACGTAACTTAACATTGGAAATTAAAGCGCAAGCAGTAAAATGAAGATTAAAAGCAGAATATAAAATACAAAAAATAAAGTAAAAACCATAAAACATAAAAAAGATAACTTCATTAGTAGTAACACTATTTTTAAAAAAGTTAGTTCTCAGAAGTTAGACACTATTTCATACAGGACGTTTTCAAGTATGAGCATACAGAATTCCCCAAGGAACTCCGAAGAAGCAATAATTATTCAGAAGGAAATAATAGGCAGAAGTAATATTAAAACAGGGACTAGCCCCGAAAAGGCAGACAGAGCCTCTGAAAGAAGCGGTATTCCTATCCTTGAAGTCAAAGACCTCTGTCATAGATACCCTCACCTTGATTCAAACGCCCTGGATATGATTAACTTAAAAATATTCAAAGGGGAAAGAGTTGCAGTTCTTGGGGCTAACGGGGCAGGGAAATCCACTTTATTCAAGCATCTTAATGGAATCCTGCGGCCTCTTTCAGGGGAGGTTCTGATAAAAGGAGAAAAGGTTACTAAAAAGAATGTCAGGACCTGCAGGGAAACGGTAGGAATTGTCTTTCAGGACCCTGATGACCAGGTACTCGCTCCGAGTGTTGAAGAAGATATTGCTTTTGGACCGATTAATATGGGTTTATCCAGAGGCGAGGTCGAAACGAGAGTAAAAGAAGCTCTGGAGATGGTTGGACTTACAGGTTTTGAAGAAAGAGCCCCACACCATCTGAGCGGAGGGCAGAAGAAACTGGTGGCAATCGCAGGTATTCTTGCCATGCGCCCTGAAGTGATAGTGCTTGACGAGCCAACAGCAGGCCTCGATCCTCTAAGTTCCGCCCGCGTCCTTGAACTGATTATGAAAATGAACAGGGAACTTGGAATCACGCTGCTCCTTTCTACCCATGATGTGGATGTTGTCCCTTATTTTGCTGAAAGGGTCTTTGTTCTCCACCATGGAAGACTTGAAGCTGAAGGGAGCCCGGACGAGATTTTCAGTGATTCCGAGCTTCTCAGGAAAGCTCATCTAAGACTCCCAAGAGTGGCCGAGGTATTCGAAATGCTCCAGCAGGAAGGAATCGATATTAACATACAAATAACAGCCGAAGCAGCCAGGGACGAAATCCTGAGGGTTATCGGCCCCAGTGATAAAACGGCAGGGACGACGTGAAAGTCAAAAAAGCTTCCGCACAGGAGAACATTTGATGGTAACCCTCACGGATATTGAACGCGAGTCATACAAAAACAGCTTCATACACCGGCTTGATCCCAGAGTAAAATTGCTCTTTTCGCTTGCAATAATCATTTACGTAGTGAGCCTGCCGAGGATTCACGAAAAAAATATGGTTCGCCTTCTTGCCATAGAAGCTTATTTACTGTTTCTTGTGCTCGTTGCCGGACTGGACTTAAGGTATTTTGCCCTCCGCATCCTTGCTATTTTACCGTTCGGACTCGGAATTGCCCTTATTCAGCCTTTTCTGAGACCTTCGTTTATGGAAACTTATACCCCTTATCCTCTTGGCCTGCCTTTCGGGCTCAGCATAACCTATGAGGGACTTGCCTTCGGAAGTTCACTGATTGCGAAATTCCTGGTCTGCATAACAGTCGTCGTCCTTTTCTCTTCCACTACACGGATGAGAGATATGGTCATAGCAGCAGACAGGATAGGCATCCCAAGAGAATTTACCCTGCTGCTGAGTATGATGGTACGCTATCTTTTCCTGTTCTGGTCAGTCCTGAAAAGAATAAAAATTGCGCAGCAGACCAGGCTCTTCGATATCTGGAACAAAGATGTCCCAAGGAGATGGGTCATCGAGCAGGTAGGAAACAGTATGAGCGCAATTTTCATACGCTCCTACGAGCAGGGAGAAAGGACCTATATCAGTATGCTTTGCAGAGGCTACGGAAGCGGGCATGAAAAAGCGTATTACAGGAAAAAAATCAGGGCTCAGGACGTCTTTTTTTTGCTCCTGAGTGCAGGTTGCATATTATATATTCATCTTTATGTCTGAGAGATCTGCTGCCTGAAAAGAAACCTGAGTTATATAGTTTTTGAAACCCACTTTTTATAGATCTCCAGAAGATTTTATCTTTTTTTCAGAAATACAACCGTATTATTAACTGGAGGTTCCGGCTGAACCCGAAGATATTCTTCAAATCCGGCAGGTAGTTCGAAGAGAGAACTACTATCCAGAACTCTCCGAAGACCCCTTTTGTAGAGACGATAGGAGACTTTACTTCCCTTTGGCAGGACTTTTGCAAGGTGCTCGAATATCTCTTCTTTAGGTTCAGCCTGGGCAGCAACCATGTAAAGGTCACAGCTGGTATTAAGTGGTAGAATGAAGTGGTTTCCTTCTATTATCGTGATGTTTTCGGAAAGACCAAGGCGGGCAATTACCTTCCTGGAGAGGCTTGCTCTTTTTTTATCCTGCTCAATTCCAATTCCGAAAAGACCATATTTGTGGCAGAGAACTATCAGACTTAGGGGTAGAGGCCCACTTCCAAGAAAAATAACGCAATCTTTTGGTTTTAGGCAGGAACCTGTATATTCGGTCCTGGCAAGCTGGAGATAATTTGGATAAAAAGTAAAATTTTGGAGGTCTTCCCATGGATTCCGGCTTGAGAGAAGACTTTTTGCTTTTTCAATTTCAAGTTTCAGATTGTATAAAAGCCGAAAGTTAGAAATTGAAATTAGCAAGGAGTCAAATCCCGGGCTTTTAAGGATCATCTCTGTGGATAATTCATCTATATCTAGGGCTGCAAGTTCATCCAGTCTTTTAAATACGGCATGCAGTTCGATTGAGGAACTTTCCAGAATTTTGATCTCCTCAAGACCATTTACACGAGCATGAATCTGCCGAAGTTCGGCGATTAAGGGTACAGCCCCAATTTTGAGGATGTTACTCACACTCCAGGAAGACCAGGGTATTGTTTACCTTTCCAGCTGGATATATCTCTTTTATTTTTCGAAAACCTTTGATCTGTTCCGGCTGGACTGACAAATAAAGAAGCTGTCTCATGCCACTATAGTTGCGGTAGCACACTGAGATGGATTTTTCAGGACCTGATTTTCTATTTTTTATCATCAAATGGATGTTCCGGAAGATGCGCTCTTTGGGTTCGGCAAGTCCTGCTATCAGTACAGAATCCCATTCAATTTTTGAAAGTGCGGTTTCGTCCCCTTCAAGAATATTTATCTCCTTTTCGAGGCCAAAGTGCTTTACACAGCTTTTTGCCAGAACTACTGCTTCGGGGTCTCGATCTACGCCGATACAGCGGATGCCGTATAGTTTACTGAAAAGCAGTAGAGTAACAGGAAGGGGACCACAGCCTACAAAAGCCAGCACTTTAATTTGGGAAGAATTCTGGATATGGTTTTTAATCAGATTTTTGTACCTGGCATACAGAGGAAAAGATTCCAGCATTTTCCAGGGTTCTTTGCAGGCCAGAATTTCTCTTGCAAGTTGGGTCTCATGCAGGCTAAAAAAATGGGTGTAACTGGCATAAATAGAAGGAAGTACGGCGTTGATCTCGGGGTCCCTGAGTACAACCTGACAGAGAGCGTCAGTGACATCAAGCTGCCCAATTTCATCCAAGTCAGAGAAGATTTCGTAAAGATGGGGAAGATTAAACTCGGCAATTCGATTCATATCACAAGATTGAATGTTACTGTAAAAATTCAATATGCAAGATTTTATAGTTCTTATATTGAATAAATTCTGTCCATGTTCCTGAAATAAGGGTGAAAAATTGCTGTCCTCTGTGCTCAGTAAGCTGCTCATAAGATAAGATCCGATTCAATTCGTTGTAATTATATTAACAAAAATATATAATTATAGCAATATATACTCGGTCTGTGAAAAACGTATATAAAGCTTTGGATAATATTCTGCAGGTGTTAATATTAAAAATATATATATAAATTACATATGAAAAAATAAGTAAAACGTATGAAGAATTCGTTGAAATAGCCATTGAATACAAAAACAAAAAAAAATAATCGTTAACGTCGGGAAAATAAAAATGTTAGGGCATTTGGCATTGGCTCATTCAGAGTGACAGAGGAACTTATTCTAACTTTTTCTGCCCCGATATCAGAAAAATGGAGTTACTCCCAAGAAGCCTCTGCGTGAATGATTGCCTATTTTTTTTAAACTTCTGCACCTCCAGAAGAGGATTGACTGCGGTGTTCACAAATCCGATTTCAGAAAAGAGGAGAGAAGCATTCTCCGGACTTATTTTCTCATAGAGAGGCAGTGAATTCCGGATTGGCCCATAACAATCCTTGAAAATCGAAGCGGTCTGGTTCTTTTTCACAAACCTTTCAGCCCCTTCGGAAAGCATTCTTTTAATGCGTCTGCCTGGTCGGGGATCAAACCAGTCGCCATCTATGGCAAAAATCGTGCCTCCCGGTTTAAGAACCCTCCTCCATTCCCGGACAGCACACGCAGGCTGCTGGAGAGTCCATAGCAGGAATTTATTCGTGACCAGATCGAAAGAACTGTCTTCAAAAGGTAGGTTTTCCGCATCCCCATGGAAAAAATCAATCTCAAGGCCCATATTCTGTGCGTTATGCTTTGCTCTCTCAAGCATTCCTTCGGAAAGATCTATGCCTGTTACCTTATGCCCCATCTCAGCAAAAAGAAGGGCAAGAAAACCAGCACCAGTCCCCACGTCCAGTACTTTCAAACGCTCACTGGAAACCAGGGAATTTTCAAAGATTTGTTTCCAGACAGTGCGTTCTTCTTCATCAAAACCACTTACCCCGTTTGTGTATGTGGAAGACCTTATATTCCAGTAGTTGGCAATAACTTTCTTACAGTTTATATAAACACCTCCAAGAAATATTATAAAGAAAGCCCCTTACCTGCCCTTTTTTGCATAAGTTCTTTTATGCTATTCTTAGTTCTATTTTTTGAAGGCTTTTATTTTTGTATCCGTTTTTTAATTGGGTTGGTAAACACTTCCCATTTTCAAAAGGTTCGAGTTTTTGAGCTTTTTTTCGGCAGTGTTGCAAATTTGATGTAAATTTAAAGTTAAATTTCATGCATTATTAGGATTTGACTTTATGGAAGGTAACCTCCTTTAAGCTCGGATTTTTTATGACGAAAGGTTTTGGCGTCAGACCCTTTATTTTCAAGCTTCGTATGCGCGTATTTTTTAATCTGAGGGTTTTTGTTCTCGCAATTTTATCAGGCATATTTTATTCCTTCCCTTGCCAGAAAGTTTTTCTTAGCTTCTGGTTCATACTTATGTTAGCATTCGTAAAATAAATTATTTCCTATTACTAATTAATTGCATACAAAACTAATAAATTTACCCATAGAAATAACAATAAAATAGAATTTAACGATGTGAAATTAGATGAATAGTTGATGCCCAGAGAAATAAAAATATTCCAAGGAAACGTGCGGAAAGTCAGTTTGAGAATTAAACTATGAGTTTTCCCGTTTCTGAGTTCAGATGATTTTAAGAGAGTTGCGGCAGTTTGAGAGATAAAAGAGGACATAATGTGTTGTAAAATCTGCAAAAGAAGTATTGAGAACGATTTCTCAGAAGGAGGTAAGAGAAGGGGCCACAGTGAATTTCCTGCGGTTCGGATTGAAGAATAGGTTAGATTATAATTTTCAATAAATTATTTTGCATTTATCTGTTATTTTTCAAAGAATCCAGTTTCTTTGTATCTCCCGGTTTGTTAATACTAATTTTTATTTTGATATGAAAAAGTATTTAGTTATAAAACTCTTTTAAGTATAAAATAACATGAAAGTAAGTAATAGTGTTACCAATTAGTTCCTAATTTGGTAGAAACCGGTGAATTTTAGGGAATGGATTCTTAATGCAGAAAATTAAAGCAAAACAGGCTTCACCGAAGCAAAAAAACGGTTTACAGATATATAGGGAGTGGGACGAGTTACCCTTTGTATCTTCGCCGACTCCTCATTTTGCCCAGTTCTTCTCTCTTGGGTATTTTCTTTCTCCTGATTGCTCTGTATCTCTTCCAGGACTTTTCTATCTTGATCTGAACATTTACCGGGAGCCCATGATAAAAGCTCTTATCAAAGAACAAAGTGAGGATCTGTACCGGCTAATAAAAAGGGTCCAGTTTGACGGAAAATATTATAAGGTAAAATGTGTGCGTTCAGAAGAATGGGAACACTGCTGGGATCTGGCGGTCCGAGTGCAATTTATTGGAATGATACAGGGGTTAGCCTTCGAGCCGAAGAAGATTGTTTCCATAAAAGACAAGAAATAACCTACAAATTCCTTGTCCTGGTAAATCCATATGAGTTGTGGGAAAGGGAACTGGTCGAAAGGTTATGGAACCTTCAGGAGAGAATTGAGTTCCTGATAGCAAAAATCCTCTTTCACGAGTGCATCCATATCCTTATCTTCCTCGGAAAAACTCTACCCTCAGGTTTTGAGCAGACGGATAGTTTCCTTGAATTTAGAGAGATGCTTAAGTTTGCAAACTCGGAAAAACTGTGCCCTGAAAGTTGTGGCGTCCAGTCTCATCTTGTGAATCTGGCTGACCTTGCCCCAAACTTTTCCGAAAGTTCCGAAAAAAAGCTGGATAAGGTTTCTGAACTTTATGAATTTCTGATCCACGAAAAATACAGTATCAGAAAAACCGATCTGGCTTTCGGCCTTTCCTGGAGTAACAGAAAAATTTCCCGGAACTATGCGAAAATCGCAGCTTTGAAAATGGGCTCCTGTCCGGAATCCAATAAAAAAATTATGGGAGAAAGAAGTTAACAGGTTGCATAAGGATTTGGAAGAAGTATATTACAGGATTGATGATAACCAGGCATTTGAGAGTGAGATAAATTGAAAAATTTCCTTGAAAACTTGAACATCAGAAACTCGATTGATTATATTAAATACCAGATCTGAAGAAGCTAATTTTGAGTTTCAGGATAGGCTCAATAGTAAAATTCTTTTAATAAAAATAAAAAGGAGGGAAATAGATAGTGAGAGTTATGATCGTGGACGATGCCGAGTTTATGCGAATGGTAATCAAAGACACTCTCTTAAAGCACGGATATGAAGTGGTTGCTGAAGTGGGTGATGGGAAAGAGGCAATTCAAACTTATCTGGAAGTAAAACCGGATCTCGTGTTAATGGATATAATTATGCCAGATATGGATGGAAAAGAGGCATTGCAAAAACTTCTTGTTATGGATCCGGAGGCAAAAGTGGTAATGTGCTCTTCTCTTGGGCAGCAGGCCCTGATAACAGAGTCAATGAAAATAGGCGCTATGGGTTTTATAGTAAAACCTTTTGAACCTGATGGAATGCTGGATGTAATAAGAAAAATTGCTGATCAAATTAGTGTCGCGCCAACGGCAAAATGTCGTATAAAATCGATTGCGACTATTCAGAATCGTTGAATCTTTGATGGTTGACACTATATTAGTTTAATTTAACTCAAATAGAACTTAAGTGATTGAAATAACAAACCAGCGCCTAAAGCATCAAACTTATTTTAATATTTATGCCGTATTGATCATGCTTGATTCTCTCACAATATGTGCAAGTTTAGTGTGGATATTACATATATAAGAAGAACAAACAGTTTACTTTCCAGATAAGACTGAAAAGCTGCTCAATATTGAGATACGAACGATTTAATGCAATGTAGGGTCCTCAAAAAATGATCCGTTTTTTAAGGATTATTGAGTCTTATTTCCCAGATAAATGTGGTTTTAATGCTTTCTCAAAAAAGTACATATTTTTAATAGTTTATTTGTTATTTTAATGGAATTAATCTCCTCAATTTCCAGATTTTAAACATTTTTTTGGCAGTTTTAAAAATTTGCTGTAAAATAAAAGTAATATTTTTGGATATGGTTAATAATTTGAGCCTACTTAATTTGAATTAGTATCCTAACTTAGGAGTGATTTAAATATAATATAAAGGGTTTCTGTTTCCAAGAATGATTATTTGAGGAAATAGAACTATAGATCAATTCCCAAACTGTAAATTTGAAGTTATATTTTTATCATTCCTTAATAAAATATATAACTCCGCCGAAAGTTTGGCATTCTGTCGATTTTCGGGGTGAAAAAGTTGGTTATTATTTTTAATCCAGTGCTCCATCTTTTGCACCCAGTCCCTGCCTACTTTGGTACCACAGGCAGGGGAAAAAAGGAGTTCAGGTGCTTTAGTTGATTTAGGAGGTAATTTAAGTTTTGTGTCTGTTCGCCAGAGACACTCTATCTTTATACTACTAACCGGTATTTAACATTTTTTATATCTTTTTTACCATTTGATGTTAAATTTCATTAATATATTCATACATTTATTAGTACATTAATTTCTTGGAGAATTTGCCATCTTTTATAGTGATAAAACATTGAAAGTGAGTAGATGGATTTAAAAAGCTACATGATATATGAAAAGATAACAACGCAGGTAAATAAGAAAAGCTGAAATCCCTTGGATCTCAGCTATATTCGACGTAGTCTTCCCGTTCTACTTTTTAACAATGATCCTCTAGCTCTTCTTCTCGTTAAGTTTCGTAATAGATAAGGAATTACAGCCAACATAGTTAATGTGAATATATATTCGACTTAGAGCCTATCCGAAAAGTGTTGTTACCTACTGTAACTTTTACAATTGACAATATGTACAACCGGAAAGGATGCCGATATTATAGACCTACCGTAACTTTTCAACATGCGTTAATGACTTTTCGGATAGGCTCTTAGTGAAAGATATGAGGATACTTAATTCGACTAAAAAATAAATATACAGATACTGAAGAAGGTTCCAATAAAAAAATTGTCAAAAAAAGTAATACCAAAATATATATATGTAATACTGAGTTATCTAAGAGTATATTGGTAATCTTTCAAGAATTCATACCGAAATGAATAGCGAGAACAGTTATAAACAGATGAATAAACTGCTTTTCATTTACATTGACGTACTCCGTAAATTTTGATTTTATTCAGTGTTTATCCTTTATTTTATGATAAATGTTCTGAAAAAACATATTGACTGAAATGTTCACAGTAAAAACGGGGAAAATTAAAAATAAGGTGTAAAAAGAGGAAAACAAAAATGCATATACCTGATTCTTTTATACCGTTAACTCAGGCAATCGTCTATTGGTTGATTGCCCTCCCATTTATAATAATGTCAATGAAATGGGCAAAAAATGAACTTGACGAAATGAAAGTACCTGTTCTTGCCGCCCTTGCCGCAGGAATCTTTGCAATCCAGGCCATGAATATTCCCATAGGGATGGGAACAAGCGGGCATATGGTAGGAGCAACCCTTGTTGCCATCGTCTTCGGAAGCCCCTGGGCCGGAGTCCTTGTGCTTACTCTAGTCCTACTTGTGCAGGGTTTCGCCTTTGGTGACGGTGGGATCACAACCATGGGAGCAAATATACTGAATATGGGTATCATTTCCGGGTTTGTCGGATATTATACATATGTTGCCCTTCGCAAGAGTACAGGCACAAGCATTGCAGCCTTCGGAGGCGCATGGCTAGGACTCTTTATCTCGGCAATAGTCTGCGCGATTCAGATTTGGATTGCAGGGACTTTCCCCCTCGTCCCAGGCCTCATCGCCATGGGCACCTATCACCTGATAATTGGTTTTATCGGAGAAGGGCTGATTACTGCAATTGTAATCACAGCGATTGCAAAATCCCGCCCTGACCTTCTTGAGGATAGTTTTACTGCCAGACCAGATAGACTTAAAAAGGAGACAAAGGAGACCCACGCATGAGCGGAAAATCGAATATGAAATTTTTTTACGCCGGAATTGTGATTGCGCTTTTGCTCGCCGTTCTAGCCCCATTCCTTGCATCTCCAGATCCTGACGGGCTTGAAAGTGCTGCTGGAGGGATAGTTGAAGAGTCAAAAATGTCCCAAATTGAAGAATCTCAACCAGTAGTTGGGTCCCCAATGCCTGACTATTCAATTGAAGGCCTGGGGAAGAGCGGAGAAGTTCTGGCAATTGCAGTGGGAACACTTGCAGTAATGGGAATCAGTTTTGGGCTGGGTAAAGTTTTCAATAAAAAAGCCTGAGGTTCGGGCTTTAAAGGTTCCATTACTCTCAGAAAAATAGAGGTTAAGGATTCATAAATATTATACTTGAAGGGCAGAGCTGATTCACAACGCAGGATGAACATTTTGGTTTTCTTGCCTGGCAGACTTTTCTTCCATGATAAATCAGGGTCATGGAGATCGAATCAAGGTCTTGCTTTCGGGCAAGCGAGATCAGGTCCTGCTCAATTTTATCAGGATCGGAGTTTTTCGTAAACCCCAGCCTTCTTGAAACCCTTTTTACATGCGTGTCCACAGCGATACCCTCAATTATTCCAAATGCTCTGGCAAGCACGATATTAGCGGTTTTTCTTCCGACGCCTGGCAAACTAACCAGTTCTTCCATAGTATCCGGGACTTTCCCATTGTAGTTCTCAACAATCAGTTGCGCAACAGCTTTGATATTCTTTGCTTTGTTTTTGTAAAAACCTGTTGAATAGACATCAATCTCAAGTTCTCTCAGGTCTGCATTTGCATAGTCTTCTGCGGTCCTGTATTTGTGGAACAATTTTTCGGTTACTCTATTAATCTGGACATCGGTTGACTGGGCTGAAAGAACGGTTGCCACAAGAAGTTCAAGGGGATTACTGTAGTTAAGAGAAGGTTTTGCATTCGGGTACTCTTTTTTTAGAAGAGCCCAGATCCGGTCAAAATTGTGCCTATTGTTAGGAATATCAGATTCATAAAGAAAATCTTGAGTAGCCGATTTTTTTGGCTTTTTCTCAGACATTAGTAACTCCAAATTTTCGGGTTTGTTTCCTATTTCAGCGAAAGCGTACTTTCTTTGCGAAGTCTGTATTTACATTTAGTTAAGGTACAGAGTATATTTGAGTGCCTGCTTCCGGGTCTTGTAAGAGGTTTTACAGCATATAAGGAATATCCGAACATATAGTAGGATAGGTAAAGATTACTTTTCTTATGTCCGATACACTGATGTTAAGCCTCATTGCCATGGCGAAAATATTTATAGCTTCTTCCGCGTTCGGACCCAGAATATGAGCTCCCATTATTCGGTCATTTACCTCATCAATAATTACCTTTGAAGCTGCAAATTCGATACCTGTTCTCTGAGTTGTCTTCCATTTGCTCCTGTCCCGGAAAATCACCTTATATTTATCGCTGTCTTTTGCTGCGTTGATTCCCACAGAAGCCAGAACAGGAATAGTAAAGACAGCACTCGGGATACCTGTATAATCAGCTTCGGCATCATCTCCATCCAGAATATTAGCTGCAGCAATCTGGCCCTGAAGTGTTGCTACCGGAGTTAGCTTCATGCCTTCGGCGACACAGTCTCCTCCAGCGTAAATATTTGGATTTGAAGTCCGCATGTGTTTATCAACTATAATACCTTTCTTCTCAGAATTAACGTCTGCATTCTCAAGTTTCAGGTCTTCGATATCAGGGACTCTCCCCGCCCCGTTCACAACCATATCCGCATTATAAGTTCGGATTTCGGATTGAGCCCCTTTTTTGAATTCGGTCCTTACCAGAAAACCGTCATTTTCCTTTTTGATAGCTGCCACTGGATTATTTGTAAGGATTTTAATGCCTGCTGTTTCTGAAGCTTTTACAAGCAGATCTACCATATCGAAATCGAAAGATCCGAGAGGTTTTTCGCTCCTATGCAGAATTAAGACCTCGGATCCTGCTCTTCTCGCAATGTGCGCAAACTCGAAAGAAATGTAGCCACCCCCGATGAAAATTATCTTTTTAGGGATCTTTTTAGTTTCCATGAAATCCTCATCCGTTGTAAGGTATTCCTCACCGGGTATGCCCAGTTTCCTGGGCTTTGATCCCGTCGCAATGAAGATACATTCCCCTTTGAGTTTATCCTCTCCGACAATTACGGTTTTCTCATCAGCAAATTGGGCTATTCCGTGATACATATCAATCCCCAAATCCGCGAGCATCTTTTCAGTTTCACGAGGATAGCTCTCAGTAAACGTTCTCTTGAATTTGATAAGTGAGGGCCAGTCGATCTCTAGAGAGTTATGAGACCCTGCGCCTTTTCCTATCAACCGGTTATTCAGGTCCATAGCTTCAGATGCACTTGCAAGCACTTTTTTTGGGTCACAACCTCTAAGAGGGCAGGTGCCTCCGTACTTCCTTGAGTCAATAATAGCGAATTTCAATCCCGATGACCGTGCCCTGCCTGCAAGAGTCCTGCCTGCAGTACCTGTCCCGATAATGATAATATCATACTTTTTTTCCATTAAATTCCCCACAACATTTGATATGTTATTTTTTGGACAAAGAAATTAAAAAAGTAATCCTGGAAAAAGCCGTTTCTCTATGCATTTCCTATTCATTCTATTTCCAAAGAATAAGTATTTCACCTGAACACTTTTCCTGAAAGAAGTTAATATTAGTATAGTTTCAGAAAGTTATGCATACAAAGTACCAAAAACTTAAAGAACTACAT
Source organism: Methanosarcina baikalica (assembly GCF_031461075.1). NCBI lineage: Archaea > Methanobacteriati > Methanobacteriota > Methanomicrobia > Methanosarcinales > Methanosarcinaceae > Methanosarcina > Methanosarcina baikalica. The sequence goes on from NZ_JAVKPK010000010.1 coordinate 13,431, forward strand.
ATCCAGAAGATTTCTGAGAGCATACTGAAGGGAATACTGGAATTTCAGAATTGAAGCTAGTTTTTCCCGAAAAGAGAAGCTTCTTTTTAATATAATACGTGTAAACCATAAGTTTTATAGCTAATAATTTTTAAACCAAATATATTGGTGATTTTTTGGTAAAAAGGGCACTGCTCAGCGTCTCAAATAAGACAGGAATTGCAGAATTCGCACGCGGGCTTGAATCACTTGGCGTGAAGATTATCTCAACAGGCGGGACAGCGAAAATTCTTCGCGACGCCGGCATAGAAGTTACCGATGTCTCGGAAGTTACGGGCTGTCCGGAGATGATGGGAGGACGGGTTAAGACTCTCCATCCGAGAATTCATGGAGGGCTCTTATGTCTGCGGGAAAGCGAGGAACAGATGGAGGAAGCTGCAAAAGAAGAGATATCTCTCATTGATATGGTGGCTGTAAATCTCTATCCGTTTGAGGTAACAGTTTCAAGAAAAGATGTAGAATTTGAGGAAGCCATTGAAAATATAGATATAGGGGGCCCAACTCTCCTTCGCTCGGCAGCCAAGAACTACCGTTCGGTAACAGTACTCTCCGACCCATCGGATTACGGGCACGTCCTAAAAGAACTGCGCTCAAGCGGAATAATTTCGGATTCGACTCGGGCTACCCTGGCAGTCAAGGCTTTCAGGCATACCGCTGATTACGATGCAGCCATCGATACTTACCTTAGTAAGACTCTGCTCGGAGAAGAAGTACTTCGCCTGAAGTTTACTGACGGCATGAAACTCCGCTATGGAGAAAACTGGCATCAGAAAGCCTATTTCTATAAAGACCCCAAAATAGAAGGCCCTAGCCTGGCAAAAGCCGCCCAGCTGCATGGGAAGGAACTTTCCTATAATAACTATGTGGATGCTGACAATGCCCTTCAGACGGTAAAAGAACTCGGAAATGCCTTCCCTGCAGTAGCAATCGTAAAACATAACAACCCATGTGGACTTGCTACCGGAAGCACACTCCTTCAAGCTCTTCAGGCTGCCTGGGACGGAGATCCGATTTCAGCTTATGGAAGCATAATCTGCACGAATGAAATCTTTGACCTTGAGGCTGCTACTTTTCTCAATGGAAAATTTGTGGAAATTATCCTTGCTCCTGACTTCAAGCCTGATGCCCTTGAATATCTGAAAAATAAAAGTGAGAACCTAAGACTCCTGAAACTGCCTGAACTCAGGGAAATTTTCGGGACAGAATATACATATAAGTATATAATCGGAGGCATGCTCAAGCAAAGCCGCGACATCGGAATCTACGAGAAATGGGAGTCGGTCACAGATGCCCCCTATCCTGAAGACAAGCGTTCTATCTCGGAATTTTGCCTGAAAGCCTGTAAAGCAACCAAATCTAACGCAGTGATCCTAGCTCATGAGTACGAGTCAGGCTTTTTCATGGTACTGGCTATGGGTGCAGGGCAGCCTAATAGGGTTGACTCTATCCGCAAACTGGCAGCCACAAAGGCTATCGAAAATCTGAGGACAATTTACAAAAGAGAACATCTTGACGTTTCCTTTGAAGATTACTGCCAAAAAGTTATGTCAGAATGCGTAATGGCGTCGGATGCTTTCTTCCCCTTCGATGACAGCATAATTTATGCCGCAGAAAATAATATCCGCTATATAGTCTCCCCAGGCGGATCAATCAGGGACGGCGAGGTTATTGCCACTGCAAACCGGCTCGGAGTTGCCATGATCTTCACAGGCATGCGCCACTTCCTCCATTGAGATAATCGATAAAATAACAATGGGCTGAAACCGGAATCCGAATCTCTGCCGTCTAAGGGGCAGGGGAAACAAATTTACAAATGATTTTAAGACCTGTTAACGCTCAATTGGCAATAGTTTCGAGTACACAGGAAATATATATATTTATATTTTAAAGGAAAATTCAGGATATAGATCAGATCTATCTGGACTACTGATTAAATATAACTTTTATTGAGCTCGTCCAAAACCAGTTTTATTCTCAATCAGTAAGCGCTTAAGAAATAATTATCATGATCAGAAATCTTGATTGATTATTCAGAATACGAGATTCAAAGAAGCACTTTTGAGTTTTGGATGAGCTCATTATAAAAAATGAGGATATAATACTTTTCACAGTTTTTGAGAACTTACTCAATTAAATTCACTGTATTAAGTTATATATTCAGCTTTTTTTGAACGTTTTCACATATAACATTTATTTAACGTTTGATCCAACGCATCCCTGCTTTAAAAATCGCTTACTTTTGGTAAATATTTAATAAATATATTACTTATGAATATGAATTTTTTAAGTATTATTTTTGTTATATTGTCTGAATACTTAACTATGAAATGTATATTAGTAAAATAATCTAATACCATTAACATATAAAATTTCTGTTCGTGGACGGAAAGATTATTTAAAGTGTCTGTCTACTTTTTCGGAAGCCAGATACATACAATCCGGAATGATAGAAAAAATCAGTAATGATTAAGTACACTCTCAAAAAAGATAATATATATTGAATTCGTATACCATTATAGCAATGTTATATCACCCAGACATAACTGCTACTCCAATTCAATGTAAAAAAAGAGAGGAATATAAAACTTAAATATTATATATTGTAAATCAAAAGCGGAGAGCCTACATAGGGACATAAAGCCCCAATTATTTCCAGGAACAATATTAAAAATAATGGGTTGATAAAAGTGAAATCCAACGGACTTTTAAGCATTCTAACTTTTTCTGAAAAGAGAAAGGATATTCTATTTCTACTTCAGGAAAATCCTAGAACTCTTTCCGAAATCAAAGATTATTTTGATGTAAGGTCACCTGAGATTCTGCCTCGCCTGAAAGAGATGGAAACCGCAAATTTGATTGTCAGGCAGGAAGGAATGTATCAATTGACCTCCCTCGGAAAAGTTTCAGCCATATATTACAAGCCCTTCCTGGACACCCTCACAGCTATAGAATCAAATGAAGATTTCTGGAGAGACCATGACCTTGTTGCAATTCCGGATATGTTGTTAAACAGGATTCAGGAACTTAAAGAATGCAGGGTTGTAAGAGATGAACATGAACATATTTACGATACTCATAAGGCATTTATGGAAAATGTGTTATCTTCTACCCAGTTCATGGGATTTTCATCCATTTTTCTTCCAAGCCATCCTCCAATGTTCCTGGAATTGGCCCGCCATAATATTCCGATTTCCATAATTGTTACACCCAATGTTTTCTTCAAAATAAAAAGCGAGCATAGTGCTGAAATTGAAGAATTCCTTAAATACAAGCATACAAGTTTCCATGTGTATGACAATGCAAAGATAGCTTTTGTGGTAACAGATCGATTCTTATCCCTTTCGCTCTTTTTCAAAAACGGAACCTTCGATCCTCGAAATGACCTGATAGGTTTTGACTCGTCTTCAATTAAATGGGGAGAAGACCTTTCTAAGTATTATAAAGAAAATTCAATTGAAATAAAGAATCTGTAAAATCCTGCAGGAAATTTCCGGAGAAGAACCCTGAAAAACGAGATATGGAAAATAAGGATTTAGGGATTTGCAATTTTGAGTCCGGTAAATTCACTGTGGATTGAATCGCTTTCTCTGAGACATTCTGTCTGCTGTATTGCTCGTTATACTTCAGCATAGAACTTTTGTTAAGCCATACAATTTATACCAGCAGAGCACCTGCAATCGTCCGTAGTCCGATTATTGAGGTTGATTCTCCGTCCACAAGAATGATCCTTTTGAATTTCCGGAAAGGAGGCTCTTCGTCATCAGACTTTGTATAGCTCTGGATGCAGATCAGCCCACATATGAAACTGTAGAGAATGATCATAGGTTCGAAAGCAAGAATTCCATTGATTAGAGCAATACCGAGTATCAGGTGGGAGAGCATGTGCACTCCTAGAAGGAAGTTACGGGTATTTCGTATACCGAGGCTTACAGGAAGGGTTTTTATACCTGCGAGAGTGTCCCCTTTGATATCTTTAAAATCATATATAGTAGAATTGACAAAGAGTTTGACTCCAAAAAAAGTGAAGATTAGAACAATAGGAATAATGTTTCTACAGGTGCTACCTGCAAGCCCGGAAATGAAAGTACCCCAGGTAAGACCCACAACAAAATTTTTGACTCCAAGTCCACCTTTGAGTTTCAAAGAAAATTTTCCGATATTAATACCTTTACTATAAAGAAAGCCGGTCACAAAAGGTATGAATGCGAGTGCAAGCATTCCCTCTTTTGCCAGTATATAGCTTCCTATGACAAAGGTCAGCATGGAGGCAGCAAGACCTATTTCCTTTTTAGAGCCACTTAATTCTTTCCGGTTTACAGTATCCTCTTCGGAACCGAGTGCCCTGTCGAGTGTATATACAGAGTAGATTACAAGTCCTCCTGCAATGCAGGTAAATATATTGGACTGGAGTTGGAGCAGGAGGAAAGCGAGATGAATTCTGAATGCACCTGAAAATGCAACTAATATAGAACTTTTTAACAATTCGCTAGTAGCATTCTTTTCCCCATACTCTGAGACATTCCTTAGTCTATGCCTGATAAAGCGGTCAAAACTTTCGAAAAATACATTGGAGTTCATAAAAATAATAATGAACGACTTACAAATATTATTAACTTAATAGAAGATTTTACAATCTGTATAAAAGATAACTGGTCAACTAAATTTTAAAGAAATGAACTAATAATAGCCGAATAAACTAACAATTGGTTGTAAGGAAATTATGTTCTCGTTATTCCATAAAAAAGATACTGGCATACATTTTATAAAAAATCGGAATAATTCTAGGCGTAGAAACCAATGTATGAAAGAAATGTATTAAGTTGCATACTGAAAATCTTGGAAAAGTTATTCAAACTGTATGAAAACAAAACCGATCTACAAACAAAGATCTTTGCCAAGCTGATCATATTTGTAACAATGGCTACATCATTTTTGTAAACTTCACCATTATTCACCGCATGGATGGTTTGGAACTGTGATGGTTGTGACCTGCGTCTCAACCACAATCTGAACCCTTATTATGGGGCTGTGGGCTAACTGTCCATTTGCCCCGGCTCCGGGAATGGGCTTAAATGCATTTTTTACATTTGACATGATTCTCGGTCTGAATATGAGCTGGCAGGTTGCCTTTACTGCGGTTCTTGTAGCTGGAATTGTCTTGTCATCTAACCCTTATAAAATTCAGAGAGATTATAGTCAATGAAATTCCAAAAAATCTTAAAATTACAATAAATGCAGGAATAGACTTTATTATTGCTTTTATTGGGTTTACGGATGCAACATGTTCAGGAGTGGTCTTGGGGACATTTACAGGAATTAGGTATGTTAAGTGCATCCGCAGCCGAGGAAAGACAGGGCTTACTTCAGTTGTAGTTGCAGGATTTTTTTCTGGTTGCGCTCTTCATATAGCCCAGCTCAGCCGTTATCTCCGAATATATGATATCTCCGGCCCTTATCATGGCAGAAATTTTCATGATTAAGGGGTTAAGAGATCTCACCTCTTAAACCCGGACAGAGGTTATTGCTGCAGCAGTTACTATCCTGATGATAACTCTCATCTATTCGATTGCGGAAGGAATTGTCTGGGGAATAATTTCCTACACTGCGATTAAGGCCGGAAGAGAAAACTTCAAAGATATAAGTGTAACCATGGTTTATCTATCCCTGATTTATCTGTTAAAGTAGAGGAATCTTCATGCGTCTTCGGTTAAGTGAGGAATCGTGACAAAATGCCCCCATTTTCACAACAGTTGTTATAAATTTCAACATATGGTGGACTGGAACAAGGTATCGAGTTCATATAAAATGGCCAAAGTTTAATCAGGCTTAAGGTGCAAAATCGATAGCTTTCAGGCAAGAAAATTCCTTAACCGATGACCAATGGAGGAATCTTTAAAAAAGTAAGACATTTTAGAGAGAAGGCAAACTCACAAACAATTCATGAAATAGAGGAAATAAATGGCTTCCCTGAAAACTCTGATAAGTAGAAAACACCAAAATAGTAAAAAATAAAGGGCAATTGTAGCCCAAAAAGAAGCGAATTATAAATGTTACAAGGGAATTATTTTCTTTCCGTACATTTCGTTCAGTACCTGCCCCATGGCAGCGTAAATTGCTGAAAACCCTGTGAGAATTCCCTCATAACCGGCGATCTTGAGTATTGCCGGGTTGCCCAGATAGTTTCCTGCAGCAAGAAGGAAAAACAGGATTGTCAGGGTAAGGAAAACAACCTGGAGAGCCCGTGTTGCTTTCAGTGTGCCTATGAACATGTAAAGAGTGAAAAGTCCCCACATGAAGAGGTATGCAGCAAAGTCTGTCGAAGTTAGAGCCAGCTCTTTAAAATTATCCCCTAACTTAGGGAGCAGGACAATTGCCACCAGACTAAGCCAGAAAAGCCCGTATGATGTGAAAGCTGTAGCCCCGAAAGTGTTGCCTTTTCTCCATTCTTCTATTCCGGCAATGACCTGACCTATTCCACCATAGAAGAGGCCCATAGAAAGAATCACCGCTCCCAGTGAATAGAACCCTGCATTGTGCAGATTCAAAAGTACAGTCGTCATTCCGAAACCCATCAAACCCAGAGGAGCAGGGTTTGCGGTTAAATCCGTAATTTTTACATCACGAACGTTCATAATATCTTTAATGTTTTGACTCATGAATACAATCCTCCTTCCCGTTAACCGGAGATTTAGCCTGAACTTCCATAAAAATGATATGGAGACACACTGCCTTTTTGGGTCTCATTTTTACGTTTTTTGAGAGATATGTAATTGTTAATACTTATATTTAAGGACAGTCAATATATTTTCAATACCCAATAAATATATAATATAAAATATTATAACAGTTACTGTAGAGTTTTATAACAAGCTATTTATAAACAGGTGTGGAATTCCCTTCATATGACTCAGGAAAGAAGACCTCTTATGCTCATGATTCTTGATGGGTGGGGCTACAGGGAAGCAAAAGAAGGAAACGCTATCCTGGCAGCCAGAACTCCAAACCTTGACCGCTTGACGGAAGAATATCCTTGGTGTTTATTAGAAGCCTCCGGGGAGGCCGTAGGTCTTCCGGAAGGTCAGATGGGAAACTCCGAAGTCGGGCACCTGAATATAGGAGCAGGGCGAATTGTATACCAGGACCTTACCCGAATAAACCTCTCCATCAGGAAAGGAGATTTCTTTAAAAATACGGCTTTTTTGAATGCGATTTCAAATGTCAAAGCCAATTATTCAAGCCTGCACCTCATGGGACTTGTCTCCTACGGAGGAGTTCACAGCTATATGACTCACCTCTATTCCCTTATCAAACTTGCACAGGAGAAAGGGATTAAAAACGTTTATATACATGTTTTTCTGGACGGGAGGGATGTACCCCCTAAAGCCGCCCTTAAAGACGTAAAGGAGCTTGATGCTTTTTGTAAGGAGAGCGGAAGTGCTAAGATCGCAACCGTATCAGGGCGCTACTACGCAATGGATAGAGATAAACGCTGGGACCGGACAAAACTTGCCTACGATGCCCTGACTAGCGGAATTGCTCCTTACACAGCTCCTGATGCAGAGACTGCAGTTTCTGAAGCCTATGAAAGGGGAGAAACTGATGAGTTTGTAAAACCGACTGTAATAGCCGATTCGAAAGGAAAGCCTGAGGCAATTATACGGGACAGTGATTCTGTAATCTTCTTCAACTTCAGGCCTGATAGGGCTCGGCAGCTTACGTGGGCTTTTGTGAATAAAGTTTTTGAAGGCTTCACCAGGGAAAAACGGCCGAAGGTTCACTATGTATGTATGGCCCAGTATGATGAAACCCTGGATTTGCCCATAGCTTTCCCCCCTGAAGAACTAAAAAATGTGCTTGGAGAAGTGCTGAGCAAGCAGGGGCTTATCCAGCTCCGCATTGCAGAAACCGAAAAGTACGCCCATGTGACCTTTTTCTTAAACGGCGGACAGGAAAAATGTTATGAAGGAGAGGACCGTTGCCTGATTCCCTCGCCAAAGATCGCCACCTATGACCTCAAACCTGAAATGAGCGCATATGAGGTTACTGATGAAGTGATTAAGAGAATCCGGTCAGGAAAGTATGATGTGATTTTCCTAAACTTCGCAAATATGGATATGGTGGGGCACACCGGAATTTTAGAGGCTGCAGTAAAGGCAGTCGAAACAGTAGACAGCTGCGTGGGTAGAGTTATAACGGCTCTGGAAGAAGCAGGGGGTGTAGCACTTGTAACTGCAGACCACGGAAATGCCGAAAAGATGGAAAATCCGATAACAGGAGAGCCGCATACTGCGCATACTTTAAACCCGGTAAAATGCATTTATGCAGGAAACGGTGAGGTAAAAGCTCTTAAGAACGGAAAATTATGCGATCTTGCACCAACTCTTCTGGAACTCCTCAAGCTCCGGAAACCTGAAGAGATGACAGGGAAATCACTTATCATAAAACAATAATTAAAGAAGAATTAAAGAAGAAGAAAAACTGTCTGAAACTTCAGACATCTTAATTTCCCTTTTATTTCGGTTTTCTTTATTTCAGTTTTCTTTTATTTCATTTTTTTTGATCTTTCGTATTATTTTCATGAAACTTAAGGCTTGATGAAAGATAATATTTAAAAGATTAAATATCAGCAGTTACAATAAAAGAGCACAGAACTTAAGAAGTCATAAGGCTTTAAATGTAGTTTCGGAGTTTAACAGGAATGATCAAAATAACCACTCCTTGCCGAATTCATATGACTCTTATTGATATGAATGCAGAGATCGGAAGAGTCGATGGAGGAACAGGACTAACCCTTTCCTCTCCGAATATAAAGATTACGGCCGAAGAAGCCGACAGAGTCAGTATCGAAGGTCTGCAGGGTTTTGCCGATCGAATGAAAAAAGCTGCAGAAGCCCTGCTTCCTGCAGGGAAAGGGATAAAGATCAACGTACTGGAATTGTACCCAGCCCATGTGGGTTTCGGATCAGGAACTCAATCTTCCCTGGCCGCGGCAGCAGCTGTGAATGAACTGTATGGACTTGGGAAGAGCGTTAGGGAACTGGCATTTGCAGTAAAGAGAGGAGGAACTTCAGGTATAGGAGTAACTGCTTTTGAAAAGGGGGGATTTATTGTTGACGGAGGGCACAGATTTAAAGACAAAGGTGCTTTTATGCCGTCTGCTGCCAGCAGAGTGCCCCCCGGACCGGTGCTCTTCAGGGGAGACTTTCCTGAATGGGACATAGTTATAGCAATCCCTAACGAGAAGGGAATGCATGACCAGGAAGAAATCGAGATCTTCAAGAAATTCTGTCCCCTCCCTATAGAAGAAGTCAGGGAAATTGCACATGTGGTTCTCATGCAGATGATGCCTGCAGTAATAGAGGGAGATATCGAGAGTTTTGGGGCCGCAGTAAACCATGTCCAGACTGTAGGCTTCAATAAAAGGGAGAGCCTTATCTGGCCTGGATTTGTAAAAGATATCGCATCTTTCATGCGCAGCCGAAGTTATGGAGCAGGAGTAAGTTCTTTTGGGCCTGTGGTATATTCCTTTGTAGATAATAAATCAGAAGGCAGGCAGCTCCAGGCAGAAGTCCAGAAGTTGCTCGACGAATCGGTCGGCGGGACTGTAATGCTTACCAGGGCAAAAAACAGCGGCGCAGAGATTTCCAGATTAGGAGCTTGAAGGGTCTTACAGGTTCAGTGAGAGTAGGATGGTAGACTGCATGTTCATGCTAAAGAAACCTGTGAAATACTTCGTCTGATCCGAGTGGGTTCACATGCACAACTACATTTGAAAGGTAACCCAGTCCATGCATTATTCTGTACCGTACCTCGACGGCAATTGCATGCCCTTCTTCAACAGAAAGCAATGAATCTACCGCAATATTTACTTCCGCATGCAGTCTGTGCTCTAGCCAGCGAACCCTTACTTCAGCCACATCCCTTACCTTTTCTACCCTGGTGGCTACTTGGAGGATTTTGTCAACAATGTCTGGATCTACCCAATCTACTATACAGGAAAATACGGATTTATCCGCATCCCAGCCTACTAGGAGAATTGCAATGGTAATAAGAAGCCCTACCGGAAGGTCTGCAAGCTGATAACCCAGCCAGATCCCAAACACACCCAGAAAAGCGCGGCAAGGCTCGTAAAGCCGTCGGCCCATGCATGGTGTCGGCCACAAAAGCCTGAAAATCGACTCATAGTCAGCAACAGTCGCACTTAAAAAGATTAAGGAGACAATTGACAGACCTGCAAGTCCTTTGCTCTGCCGTAGCCGTAAGTGAAACGTTTATTCGGCTTTTTCCTGGAAAGAAGAAAGGCAAAACCCAGGAAAATTGCGGTTGCGGCGTCCCCAAAATTATAGATTGTATTAGCGGGAAGGTATTCACTTCCCGAGATCCAAAAAACAAGGATTTGAAAAAAAGCTGTTGCTATCAGTCCGGCAAAGGACCACTTGACTGTATATAGTCCCTTGGATGTATAAAGGAGTTAAGGATCCACAATTCCATGAGTATGGACATATGAGTGCTCTTTCTGGAAAGAGTTTGTGCCTGCTTTTGCCAGTCTCAAACCTCTTTGCCGGAATATTTTATGAAAAAATTTGTATAAAGAAGGAATTTAATGTAAAGAGGCAGTTGAACAGAAAAATTCCGTTAAAACCACTGGTCAAGAGTTTTCTGCCTGGCTCCTGAAGCAGCCTTAAGGCGTTCTGCTGCTTTCTCCACCCTGTCAACCGAAAAATCGTGATTGTCACAGAGGAATTCGATGAGCTTTTCGGAATCAGGTTTGCCCCATTTGATTTCGTAGTCGTCCGTTACTTCGGGGTGAATGAAAAATTCTCTTATTTTGTCCACAGCTTCAATCTCTATCCCCTTTTCACGGAGTACGGCATGGATATTTCCATGCTTTTTAATAAGTTTGAGGGCTGTTTTAGGACCTACTTTTTCCAGGCCTTTATTGTAATCCGTGCCCACACAAATAGCAATATCTATAAGCTGCTCCCTGTCAATTCCCAGGGCATTAAGGGTTTCGTCCAGTTCGATTATTTCGGGCTCGACATCAACGTAAACATTCTTTCCTGGAAGCTTTCGTTTTCCTGTGACAGCCAGGTTCCGGATAACTATCGGAGCTCCGAAAAGGAATGAATCGTAGTCCTGAGAAGCAACACAGTTAGCATCTTTTTTGAGAACCATATGTGCAGCCTGTGCTTCCCCTTCAGAGGGAGCTTGAACAAAAGGAATTCCCATAATTTCGAGAAGATATTTGGAATCTTCAACGATTTCCCGGTTTACCTTCGAAGAAGCCTGAGCATACTTAAAAGCAGATTCTAGATCCCCCTCGGCCTGTGAATTCACCCATTTTTCCCGTGCAGATTCCCTTATTTCATTTCTACGGTTCAGAGTATCGGACTTGAGATCAGGAGGTTTGCCGTCAAAAACAAAAAGAGGCTTGATACCGGCTTCAAAAAGGCTCGCTGTTCGGTAGAGCAGGCCTGAGAGGTGGGAGGTTACTCTCCCTCCGGAATCGACCAGGGGACTCCCGTCCCGCTGGCGAATAATGCTCAAAAACTGATGCAACGTGTTAAATGCATCAATAGCAATCACCCTGTTTGCAAGATCTGAAAATTCAACTTTTCTTTTCTGGAGCAGATCGCCTATATCTGTGCCCATGTTTTCCCTCGAGTATCTGAACTTTATCTTAAAGCATCAGTGCTTTCCTTCCTATTCTTTAACCTTTCAACTAGATTCAGTGTAAAACGAATATCAAAGATACTTTACCGCAATACGTGTTATTTACTGAGCAATACGTTTTATATGTACTGGATTTTATGTTTACTACAGGTTCACAGTTATTCAAAAAGATCTTATTGAAGACAGCTACTGCTCAGCAGTAAAAAGATAACCAAACCAATTCAATGTTATGAAGTTTGTACCCGTCCACCTTCCAGAAAGCCAATTAAAGCTATCCGGTAAGGCAGAGAAAAGAGATGAGAACTTAATAAGCTTGACGAGCCTCTACAGATACCTCAAAAATTAGGCGGTAAGATCAAGCCGAACATCGATTACTGAATCTTCATTTGCCTCTATTTTGGATATTGTCAGTAAATTGCCTTTCCTTTCCAGTAACGTCGCTTTCGTGACCTGAACCTGGTGGCCATCTACCTGTTTATTGCTATTGTTTTTATGGACGACCAGGAGCTTCTGTCCCTTCTCAGCCCCTTCTCCTATTTTGGAAACAATATTTCGTATTACCTGTTCAAAATCAGAATAAATCAAAATTTCCGACTTATTTGCAACCTTCTTGATAATGCCAATCGGTTCCAGATTAAGGTGCATATCAGCTTTCCTTCTTTACCTGTTTACACAAGTAATCAAATTATACTAACTCTGAGTAATAATAACTTGCGATACATAATATCTGATCTATTATTTATATAATAGCTTTAATTGCAGATATTCCTCTGTACTACAGAAGAACCAATATATATACTTTACTAGATCATGGAGCCTGCACCTGAAATACCTTAATTGAGTATGAATTAAATTGAAAAAATTAACATATATTACAATGAAACAAAAGGGAAATAATAATAAATTTGGATTCAAAACCGTGTAAAATCAGAATGTCTGTTTGTAAAAATCTCGATTCAATCTTTAATTAATTGATTCTTTCCATGTAGAAAATTCCTGCATTATAAAGAACGTACCGCTAAACTTTTATTAGACTATTAAATTGAAAATTATATTTAATTGTTAGAAAAAAATTTGAATATTCGAACCACAACCTTCCTCAAGGACAAAATACTGAAAATTTCGTGTTTATATAGAAAATAGATTATAAATAAAATTTAATGGTATTTTCGGCGGTTGAATTCGCAAATAGCATTATCAACTTTGCTTGATAGTTCATTCATCCTTTCTTCGATTTTTACTCCCGTACTCTCCATGTTTGCCTTGAGGGTACGGTCCTTTGCTTCCATCTTATCTTCGAACTCCTGAAGCTTGTTGTTAATAGAGATGAGCATAACAGCTAATGTTCCGACCAGAACCATAACCGAAAGAATTATCAGGGGATTTGTGGGTGTGTATTCAAACCTTCTAAGCCACTCAAAGGACAGAAGGAAGGATGACAAAACCATCACAACAAGAAATGTTGTATCTCTAGTCTCCATCGTATACCTCTAACATACCTGTAGAAATTCTTCGCATACATACGATTTCCTTGATATAGCATATTTAAAAATTATTATGTGAGATACCTCTATTAAAGTATTTACTGTTTTTCTATTTTTACTACTTTCCATTTTTGTTCATTTTTTTATACGGATACAATATATAATTATTTGCACAAACTATTTATGTATGTTTTTGCTTCGTTACTTTCTTAAGATTAATCCTACGAAAAGTTAGGCAGTATTTTAAAGAGTATATACCTGAAGCATTGTACCTGAAGCATTGGGCAGGAAAATTATTTAATCAGAAAAGAGGGTGGAAAAAGAAAAAAGATTTTCCTGTGAAGAGAATTATATAATTAATTAGAATAAGTTGAAGATAAAGAATACAGTAAATATATAAAGGAATAAAAAAGGCATACTGTTAAGAATTAAGGAGTTTAGCATTTGAGTTCCAGCGAACAATCAATTAAAGATTATTTACCTATTCTTTCCATGGCAGGATTAATCCTGGTAGTGCAGGTTCTTGCACTATTTTTGTCCGCACCCATGAAAGTTAATGACATGCAGGCTTTTGAAGACCCGACCCAGGTGTCCAATTCCATATATTATATCATAATGATCCTGGTTTTTACCCTATTAGTCCTGATAGCACTAAAGAAAAACATGAAATGGGTAATCAGTCTTTTTATATATATAGCCATAATAAGTACCCTCTATTACGTATTTTTCGCCCTGTTGACCCTCTTTCCCTCTCTTTCGGGGTTTGAAGCAATTGCCTCAGTTCTGCTGTCTATAGGAATAACAGTGCTGCTTTATAAATATCCCGAATGGTATATAGTTGACATTGTGGGAGTTTGTATTGCAGGGGGGGTCGGTGCCCTGATAGGGATTTCCCTTTCAGTTGTCCCTGTAATAGTTCTTCTGTTGCTTCTTGCAGTCTATGATGCTATCTCGGTATACAAAACAAAGCATATGATAGTTATGGCCGAGGGAATAATGGATCTGAAGCTTCCCATTCTGTTCGTAATTCCAAAACATTCGAACTATTCTTTCTTGCAGGAAAGCTTCAAAGAAGGAGAAAAGCGCGAAGCTTTTTTCATGGGACTTGGAGATGCCGTCATGCCTACTCTGCTGGTGGTTTCGGCAAACGTTTTCATGCACAACAATGGAGGAATTTCATATCCTGTAATCGGGGCCATATTAGGTACCCTTGTAGGGCATGCAGTACTTTCTATCCTGGTAATGAGAGGAAAACCGCAAGCAGGTCTCCCCTTCTTGAATTCCGGAGTAATCCTGGGATTTTTTACTGGTGTTCTGCTTTCAGGGGCATCAATAATGTGAAAAAAAACTGACTGACTTACTCAATTTAGTTATTTATATATTTATTTATTTATTTATTTATTTATTTATTTATTTAACCTCACTTTTCTGTTGTATTTACAGGTTTTCGCAAAGATTCTTTTATTTTATAGCTTAATCACTTGATATGTCCAAAAGAATTGCAGTGGTCTTTGACAGTGCCGGAACCCTTCTACATATGTACAGAGTTGCAAAAGAAGCCAGCACAGGAAATATTATTGAAAACATAGAGAGCACTGCCATTGTCTCAAAAAAGATTGGTTGCGGCCTTGTAGCTCTTAATACGGAGAAAGAGACAATCCTGCATTCAAGAAGGGATATGTCTTTATTTGAATTTATAAGGGAGTACAGAGTCCCAATAGGCATAAGCTGTTCAAAAGGAAAGTTTACCCCGGATGTTGCATGTGAGATCATAAAAGGGGCTTCAATCCCGATGGGAGATGTACATGATGTGCTAGAGGCAGTTACATCCCACTGCCCTGACAGCATTTATCTTGCGGCCGGTCTGATAGTCGATTCGGAGGCGAGAAGAATACCATATGTGCTCAGCACTGGAGGACAGGTATTTGATAAGACGCTGCAAACCACCCAGATGCTCCATGCCATAGAGGTGGATATGTACATAGCATCCGGGGATAGAATGTCAGCCCTCATGCAGCTTGCTGAGTTCATAAATATCCCCAGGGAAAGAGTCTTCGCCTTTGCAGATCCCTTTATGAAGGAGAAAGTGGTGCTTGAACTTAAAAGCAGGTATGAGAAAGTAGTTATGGTAGGGGACGGAATTAATGACATCCTGGCGTTCAGGGCAGCAGATATAGGAATAATGACAACGCAACAGGGAGATAAAAGACCAGAAGAACTCAGAAAAGCAGCAGATGTGGTTCTTGACGATATAATAAAAGTTGTGGATGTAGTAAAAGGGCTGTAATCAATTCATAAAATGTAACCAAAGTAATAAAAATAACCAATAATAGCCAGTAAATTCGCCGGATGATCTTGGTTTTTAGATGTTAACAGTGACAAAATAATGCGTTATGTTTATCTAATGTTTACTCTTATCTAGTTGTTGCCCAAATATATGAAATTTATTATTTATGTTAGTGCACATTCACTTAAAAAAATTGCATTTTACTCTTGAGCGAGATGCCCAGGCAGGCAAGAGCCATCAGAAAGTTTTGCAGCTCATAATTGCGGAGGAAAATTCATGCCAGTATTTATTGAAGTTAAAAATCTAACCGTAGATTTTGACGGTCATAAGGCCCTGAAAAACGTAAGCTTAAGCATCAAGGAAGGGGAAATAGTTGGAGTTTTAGGAAAAAGCGGATCCGGGAAAACAATCCTGATGCATGTACTGCGCGGCACCGAATCTTTTGAAAAGATATCAGGTGAAGTAATTTATCATCTGTCCCGCTGCGAGAAGTGCGGATACATAGAGCGCCCCAGTAAAACCGGCCAGCAATGCCCGATCTGTGGAGAAACGCTGGAAGCTTTCGAAGCGGATTTCATCAAACTTTCCCTTTACGACCCGATAAGGAAAGATATCACCAAACGCATTGCAATCATGCTTCAGCGTACCTTTGCCCTTTATGGAGATGAGAGGGTTCTTGTAAACGTTATAAACTCCCTGAATGAAATCGGGTATACGGGAAAAGACTCCATGAAAAAGGCTGTAGAACTGCTGGAAGAAGTAAATCTGAGTCACCGTATGATGCACGTTGCAAGGGAACTTTCAGGGGGAGAAAAACAAAGGGTTGTGCTTGCAAGGCAACTTGTGAGAAATCCGCTACTCCTATTAGCTGACGAGCCCACAGGCACACTTGACCCCATGACTGCAAAGCTGGTTCACGATGCTATGCTTAAGGCAGTGAGGAGTTATAATATGAGCATGATTCTTACTTCTCACTGGCCCGAAGTAATTGAGAAACTGGCAGATAAGGCTATTCTGCTTGAAAATGGGGAAGTAATCCAGGAAGGGGATCCCCTTGAAGTCTCTGCAATCTTTATGCAGAGCGCATCTATGGTGAGGCAGGAAAAGAACGCCATGGTAGGGGAACCTATAATCCGCGTAAGGGACCTCTCAAAACGTTATATCTCAGTAGACCGCGGCGTAGTAAGAGCTGTAGATAAGATCTCTTTTGATGTAAAGGAAGGAGAGATCTTCGGGCTAGTAGGAGTTAGTGGGGCAGGCAAGACTACAACTTCGAAGATTCTTATGGGAATTCTACCACCCACATCCGGAGAAGTTGAAGTTCGAGTAGGAGACGAATGGGTTGACATGACACAGCTGGGAGTGGAAAATAAAGGAAGGGCAACTAAATATATGGGGTTCCTGCACCAAGAATACGGCCTCTACACTCACAGCTCCGTAATAGATAATCTCACCGAATCTATCAGCCTGGATCTGCCTTTTGAACTTGGCGTCAGAAAAGCCATAATAACTCTCAAAGCTGCAGGCTTTGAAGAAGATAAGGCAAAAGCGATTTTACCCAAAATGACCGATGAAATGAGTGAAGGAGAAAGGCATAGGATTGCACTTGCTCAGGTTCTTATCAAGGAGCCCAGAATCGTCATTATGGATGAACCAACAGGAACCATGGATCCGATTACCAAGATATCGGTGACAAATTCAATCCTGAAAGCCAGAGAAGAAATAGGAGAAACATTTGTTGTAGTTTCTCATGACATGGATTTTGTAAACGAGATCTGTGACCGTGTAGCACTTATGCGTGACGGAAAAATTGTAGATCTAGGGAAACCCGAGAAAGTACTCTCCCAGCTCACAGAAGAAGAAAGGCTCAAAGTTACAGAAGAAATATAAATATGCTGCCCCTCTTAGCATGGAAAACTACCAAAATGAGGTGCCGATTACGAGTAATGAGATCAGCGTAGAGGTGAATGGGCAAAAATACACATTGCCTGCAGGCTTTACCCTTGGAGATGCCCTTAAAGTATCCAGAGCCCCCTATATAGCCGGTACAGCGATCGGAATTCTGAAAGAGACCGCTGAGAAAAGAACAGGAACAATCACCGAATACGCTATCAATACCCCCAAAGGTGAATTCAGGATAGAACTAAAAAATCCTGAGTCACCTTCAGGAAAATTATGGGCGGAGAATTTTAAAGAGTACGAAGGGAAATCTGCCCACTGGACAAGCACTGAAGCCCTGGCTTTCGGGCCTTTTGAAGCCGAAATCAAGCCTTTGCGCGGGATGAAGAGCTTTGAAGCGTTTGATGTCCTTTTTGGAGCAGGGGGGTTTGATCCCCTTAATACTCATCTGATATTTTCACGAAAAAGACATACTGCAGAATATGGAGTTCCTGAAGACAGTGTTTTTGCGACAGTTGTGACAGGAAGAAATATTTTGTTCAGGCTTTCTAGAGAGGATACAATTCTGAATATCGAGCCGGTTATAGAATGGGAACAACTCTCTGAAAAAACCTGTACGACTGACCTTTCCATTCCTCTGGAAAATGGAAACGGCATATTCACTTATTTTGAAGTAGAGCTTTCTAGAAATGCTCCCAGAGGAGCAGAACATTTCTATGCCCTGACCCGTGAAGGAACTCTCAACATAGATGTTACTACCAGTTCATTTATTTCGGATGATGGTCTGAAAGGAGAACTCGTCTCTTACGAAAACTTTGATCCGAGAAGAGAAGGTGCCGTTTCGGTCCGAACAGTCGGATACGGGACAGGTAGGATATATATTTCCATAGATGAACGGCCTTCAAGCCTCGTACATTCGGTAGTAGGGCAGGTAACAAAAGGCATTGAACTCCTCAAGCTTGCAGAAAACGGACAGAAACTATCAGTCGAAAGCCTCCCCCCCCAGATGGTTCTTTTGGGACATAGCTTTGAGGAAGTCGAGCCCGTGCTGTCCTCCATAGGAGTGGAACTGGTAAAAGACGGATACACCGGAGAGGATGCAGTAATTGTCAGGCAAGACCCTCCAACGACCCTGGAAATTCTTGGAGAAGCAAAGGTGACCGCCTATGCGGTATCCAGAGCAAAACTCATTGAAATTGAACTTTATCCTGATAAAGCCCCTAAATCGGTGGACTTTTTCCGTCACGCTCTTGAACTTAAGACAAAAACGGTTGGAAAACTGCCTGTCTATATGATATATGATGATACTTACCTCTTCAAAACAGAAAAGGAAGTCGTGAAGTATAGGGAAATCCTTCCCGAAAATACACCCACGGAAAAGGTATTTGCCGGGGAAATAGGAATCACAAACCAGGCAGCAAAAAGGATGGGCATTATAGGAGTCAAACTTGGAGATGACGATATCTTCGGCCCCACCGGAGAAAAGTTTTCCTCAACTAATATTGTCGGCCGGATAGTCGAGCCTGAGAAACTCAGTGATATCAAAGAAGGAGATGCAATATACTTAAGTGAAGTTGCAAATAAAGAAACTGAAAAGTAAAGCTTTAAGACGTGAGATGAATAACTGAGAGCATATATAATAAAAATAATATATAAAATATGTATTATATGTGACCACAGTAATTGGTAAGTAGCAGTAATAAATAGATAGCTAACAGGCAAATTAAAAGCTGTTAAATCAGTTTATTTATACCAGATTAAAAGCAGAATAAAGAAAATTAACTTATTTGTAAATGCTGTTGTTCTTATATAATCTAGATACTTGAGCGGATTCACATTTGTGAATTTATCGCAGGTCAAGTCTCCCGAGACCAAGGAGAGACGAAATATGGCTGAAACAAAAAAAGAAGAGATTACAAAGTACATTGTAATCAGTTCAGATAAAGTACTGCCTTCAGATGCATCTATGAAGATTTATGAATCAGAGTTTCCAGTTACGGTAAAAGAGACATGTTTCGGACTTATAGTAACAGGAGCTAAGGAGGATGTACAGGCAGTGGTCGAAAAAATCCGGCAGCTGGATAAAAACCATATTTTTGTAAAGGATAGGGGATTCCCTGCAGGAGACCAGAGGCGTTGCCGGGCAAGCAGGGGAGGTGGCCCACGGCCTGGGTTCCACTTTTTGAGGGAAGAAGTGAAGATGCTTCCTGCTATAGGGGCTGCACTTGATGAACTGGAAGCAAAGGAATGTATAAAAGAAAAATGCAAGGAGAAAAGCAAGCTTAAAATTTCGGACCTGGAAAAAGTTATTGAAGAGGAGCTTGCGAGGTGAGTTTTTTGGCAAAGGTCTTCATTTACCCTGTAAACAGTCTTATTCTGGCTGACCTGGTTGAGCGCTTCGGGCATAAACCCCTTACTATAATGAACCAGGTAAGAGAGAAAGTTACAAACATCAGCCTGGATTCTCCCCCAATAAATATCACTCCTGAAGATCCTAAAATCGGGCTTCGATATGCTGCAATTGAAGTGCCGGCTGGAGTAAGGGGACGAATGGCCCTGATAGGCCCCCTTATAGAAGAGACAGAAGCTGCAATTATAGTTGAAAATCCACCTACAAACTTTGGCTGTGTGGGCTGTAACCGCACAAATGAGCTGATGAAATATCTGGTCCGCTCAAAAGGTGTCCCTGTACTCGAAGTAAAGTACCCTGAGTTTGATGAGGAAGCCCACGATTTCGTAAACAAAATCGCAACATTTCTGGAGTCATTGCCTAAAGAAAAGTCTGAAGAAGATGAAAAGGCAAAAGAGAAAGAACCGGCAGAAAAGGAGGACAAGAAATGAGTACTGAAGAATCTGGACTTGTCAAGATTGCCCTGGTGTCCTGCGGCTCTGAGTATGCTGGAGTTCAACCCGAATTTGAAGCTGCCGCATCCAAAGTGAATGCAAAATTTGTTTACCCTGAAATTGACATTGCATCTATAGATACTATAGGCAGGGATTTCGGACTTGAGGTTGCAAGCGGAGACCTGAGGCTCATGATGGCGCGGGCAAAGGCTGTCGTTGAAGGCACAACCAGTGTAGACGGAGTTTTTATTACCACCTGCTTCCGCTGTGCCGAAGGGGCTATTGTCCGAAATGAGGTCCGAAGATACATACACAAGCACTCGAAAATTCCGGTAATTAGCTATTCATTTACCGAAAGCACCAGTGCAGCCACCCTGCTCACTCGCCTGGAAGCCCTGACTACAATTGCCAGGCACAGGCATCTACTTGCAAGAGAAGTCCAGACAGGACTTACTGCGGGAATAGATTCGGGATCAACAACCACAAAAGCAGTTGTCATGAGGGACAACAAAATAATAGGCAAAGGTTGGGTACCCACAACAAAAGTCCTTGAAAGCGCAGAAGAAGCATATTCTCTTGCCCTGAAAGAAGCCGGCGTCTCCAGGGAAGAAGTCCAGGCGCTGGGCACTACCGGATATGGACGCTTCCTTGTAGGGAACCATTTAAAAGCCCAGCTTATCCAGGAAGAAATCACCGTCAACTCAAAGGGTGCTGTATATCTTGCAAACAAGCAGAAAGGCCCTGCAACTGTTATTGACATAGGCGGTATGGACAACAAGGCAATCTCGGTTGAAGACGGAATTCCCGGAATGTTTACAATGGGTGGGATCTGTGCCGGAGCCTCAGGGCGTTTCTTTGAGATGATCTCAAAACGTCTTGGCATAGATATTACAGAGCTTGGAGCTCTGGCAGTCAAAGGCATACACGAAAATGTGTCTATGAACAGCTACTGCATAGTCTTCGGAACCCAATCCCTTGTAAATTCCCTTGCAAAAGGAGCTACTCCTGAAGATGTAGCGGCTGCTGCTTGTTATAGTGTGGTAGAACAGATCTACGAACAGCAGTTGCAGGAAGTAGATGTAAAAGAGCCGCTGATTCTTGTGGGGGGGTCTTCCCTAATTGCAGGAGTTCCAAAAGCCCTGGGGCAACTTCTCAAGATCGACGTCCTGGTGCCCGAAAACTCCCACATGATAGGGGCAGTAGGAGCAGCTCTGCTTGCTTCAGGCTTTGTTGAGGAGTGAGGAAAAGATGGATTCGCTTGAGATCTTTGAAGTCGAGTCTGCAATTGCTTCGGAGCAGGAGTTTTATAGGAAAATTATCGAGGACAACCTTGCAAGTCTCAAGCTTGCACCTGCCATAGGGAGAATAAAAGTGGTGCTTAGACCTGAAGATTCTCTTTTCCAGATGGCAATTGTCCTCAGGGATGTGGGCACAAGAGTTACAACAATTGATATTGCCGACGTGGATGCTAAACCGGTTGCCGGTGAGATAATAATTTTGATTAAAAAAGAACAATATATTCCAGAGTTACTGGGAAAACTATGGGATCGTTACGGGAAAGCAAACATCAGCCAGCCGGATCGCTGGACTGTGTCCATAAGCACGGATAGGCCAGAGGAAGAAGCGGCTTTTCTTAAAGAGATGATGGTTGCAGATCCCAGGCATAGACTTCACGAAAACCTTGTTGATTTTGCGATCCGTGTCACTCCAGAGGGTTTCAGGGTCCGCTATCACCTGTATAAAGATAACCGCTTTATTTTTGTAGCATCCGAGGAAGCATTAAAACATGAATGGATCGAAGAGGCAGGGACAATGCTCGAAGAATTGATGGAAGGAGGGAAAAATTAAGATGGCCGTACTCCGACCCTATCTTTACACAGGCGGTGTCCACAAGCATGGACTTTTAATTGAACTGCTGGAAGACCTGGGAGGCTACATAATCCAGAAAGTGATTACGGGGACTGAAGTCAACCTCATAATGCTTGTCCCTGAAAAAGATGTCCCGATAGTAAAAAAACAATCTGATGAACTGCTTGGGATTATTATAGAGGCTCCCCTTACTGGAGTTGAGATCGCAGTTGTTTCGCCAACCCTTGCCTCTCACCACCTTCCGCATTCGGCATGTGATGTAGCAGAATATCTCCGCCACCCCGGCGCTAACACAAACATGATAGGACTTGCAAGAGGAATGGGGCGCAGAGTATCCCTATCCATGGATTACGAAAGGAAACTTATCAATGAACATGATATTGCAGTTTTCACATTCGGATCATTCAGTGACTGCATAATAAACAAGAAGCCAAAGCTCTTCGAGGGCATAGAAATACCGATCGTAGTTACAGGCGGGCCTGACCTGAAAACCGAGGAAGTTTCCGGAGCAGACCTCTACGTTGGAAATATCGGAAGAACCTCTCACAGGTTAAGGAAAACAGAAGAGGTTAGCGCCCTTGACAAACTTAATGAAGAAGTTGGAAAGATTGCTGATAATATTCGTAAACAGCAGGCAAAAGACCCTCTCGCAGTGCTTCCTGCCAGAGCTATGAAGGAGATTGAAAACCAGGTCCCTGAAATCCGAACTGTGCTTTCGCCTGCCCCACTTACCCTCCAGCTTAACGGGCTCAGGGTCAAACTGCCTTATGATGAATTCCATGAAAGACTTGAAAAGCTGGAATTTGATGAGGGAGTCACACTTTCCGAGCTTGCAAATATTTCCAGATCAAAAATGAAAAATTATATATTGATAAAAATCAAATCTAAGTCTGACGTTGGTTTTGCAATTTGACCCGGATTCTGTTGCGTTAAGAGTTATCAACTTTACATTTTTACTGGGTTTGTGTCTTTTCACTTATCCTTTAAACTGTAAAGCCTGACCCGGAAAACGGCGTCTGAGCCTCTTTCCACGTTAATATATGCTGGTGGTTTCGTATGGAACTTGAGGATATTGTGGAAATTTTGAAAAAGGACCCTGAGAGAGCGGTTCCTGAGCTCCTTGAGGATGTTCGGAAGCAGTATGGTGAAGTTCCCTATATTATGAACTTCATGAAAGACCTTCCGGAAATTTTCATCCCGAAAACACTTTATGATAACTCCATAATGAGGGAATTCAAGAAACTCGACCCGGAAACAGTGGAACTTATTTCTATAGGCGTGGCTTCTGCCCTTCGCTGCGAGCATTGCCTGAAAATGCATATCAGAGTCGCAAAAAGAAGAGGGATAAAGAAAGAAAAAATATTTTATGCTATTATGATAGCAGCATCCATTTCGAATGCCGCAGTGCTTGCCGAAAGTACAAGGGCTCTTGCATCCGAATTCCCGGGTGATGGAAATGGTGAAGAGGAAGAAATAAGAAAAGAAGAAAACTGCTGTGATCCGAACTGTGAGATATGCGATATCTCCAGAGCTACTATTAAATAAAGAAGTTCAGTAAATATATCAGTTCGATTTTTGTGAATTCTGTAAATTAAGTTTATCAGGACTTAATTTAATTTTTCGAAAAATAATTTTCTCTGGCCGAAAGTTAATATAAATATAATCCATCAATATGTTCGGGACTTCTTCAACAGAATTTATATGAGATATAAAGTACTGTTACATTAGGTTTTAAGGGCCAAACGATTAGTTATTATGGAGGCCGGTTTATATTAATAGGAACATTATGTATAAAATAAGGTTGTTCTTTGTGCTGTTACTGCTGGCACTGATTTTACCCACCGTTTCGGCCGCATCTGAAGCAAATCCAGAAAGGCTTTTAGACCATCCGTGGGATCATTCTCCTATCACAGTATACATAGACAAAGATGTACCTGAACACTACAGTCCCACCTATTACACACAGATTGAAAAGGCTCTGGAATACTGGGAAGAAGGGGGAAACGGTAAGCTTGAATATACTCCTGTTTTTGAACTTGTTGATTCAAAAGAAGCTGATATCAATATCAGATGGGTCGAAAACCTGGAAAATATCGAAGGCGTTCCCTCAGGCGTTGCAGGCTATGCAAGCCCCAGCGTAGCAGATGGGCGATTTGTAAGAGTAAATATAGTGCTTGAGGCAGGAAACTACCAGGGGAAAGCCTGGCGCCAGTACGGCGATGCTACAATTCTTTCTATTACAAAGCACGAATTGGGGCACGCTCTGGGATTGGGGCACAGCAGCGACAGGCGAGACATTATGTATCCGGAATACGAGCAGAGAGACAATATAAATCCTATACTGCTGAGCAAATACGGAACCCTTCTGCGTGTGGCAGCTTTTGCAGCTCTGGTAATCCTCCTGTTTCTCGGGGTAAGCTGGCAATACAGCAGAAAAAAAAGGAAAACACTTGAGGATAAGTATTTCAAGTAAAAAATTTACACACCGTAAATCCGGATTAAATAGGCGACTCTGAAGGCTTTTTATTCTCTGTGACGAACCTTTTAAAGAAATCTTTGAAATAAACAGGAAGGGTGTCCATTCCCAGAATGCTATCAAGCGAGGTCCACGCATATTCCATATGTTCGTAGCTCAACTTTACATCAGCAATAAAGTACCCGCCATCATATACTATTGCGATCACCTTTTTTTCCGGAAGCTCAAAGGTAACATACCCTGCAATTTCCCCGGGGACAATTGAAATCCCGGTTTCCTCCCAGACCTCCCTAACGACAGCGTCTTGGAGGGTCTCTCCAGGGGCAAGTTTCCCCCCCGGCAGGTCCCATTTGCCCGGGTTAGTATGAGAGTTTTCCGAGCGCCTGAGAAGCAGGAATTTGCCTTTCTCATCCCGGAGAATGGCATATACGGAAATGATATAAGATTTCTCCAGATTCATACAATAATATGTGAGATTTCCCTGTCTTAAAGGCTGGCTCTTTTAAGATATTCAGAAAATGCCGCCTTAAAAGCATCTTTCAATATGCACCTTTTAAGGAGTAGCAGAGTTGCCTCAAAATTAAATAGACTGAAGCAATAAAAAAATGGCTCGAAAAAAGACACATAGAAGAAAGAATCAATAGAGAAAAAGTATCCTCTTCAAATTCAATGGAGAATTTTCCAACTCGAAAACTATTCAACAAATTTACCACATAGTTATAAAGTTAAATGTGTCGTTTGAAGCTGTTTATTAAACTTAATTAAATTTTTAGTTTTTTAGCAAATACATGAAATTTACTTTTACCCATACAATTTGAAGAGGATACGAGAAAAACAATAATCATAAAAGGTCGACAAAAAGGTCACTATTTATTAATTTTTAAAGACGGTAATAAAATACTACGTAATAAACTATTCTATATTAGCCCGAATAGGAAGACATATCTTCTTTTTTACTGATGTCTTTTTAGAGTTGGACTAAACACTCACTTTTCCAAGGATTCATGGAGTCAAATTCAGGTTTAAAGAATTCCTTTTTGAATTAAGGAGGCAAAATAAAATGAAAATTAACAAACGCCTGACAGTTTGGTTTGGAGCATTTTTTGTTTTTTTGATCATGACTATAGGGAATGGAGTTGCAGATCCGGCACAGGGCACGGAAACCCGGATAACCACCAATGAGTCAGCTCAGTCGAACCCTGATATCTACAAAAACCTGATCGTGTGGCAGGATGAACGCAATGGAGATGAAAACACAGATATCTACATGTACGACTTATCCACCTCAAAGGAAACCCGAATCACCAAAAGCGGATCAGCGATGGATCCTGCTATCTATGGCAACAGGATTGTGTGGATGGATGGTCGCAATGGAGGAAGCTTAGATGCAGATAGCTGGCCTGTTGGAAACTGGGATATCTACATGTATGACCTTTCCACCTCCACTGAATACCAGATAACAACTAATGAGTTAATGCAGAAAAATCCTGATATCTATGGTGACAGGGTCGTGTGGACAGATGAGCGCAATGGAAACTCAGATATCTACATGCAAAATCTTTCCACTTCCAAGCAAATTCGGATCACCACCAATGCATCAGAGCAGTATCATCCTAAAATTTACAGTAACACTATAGTGTGGGAAGATTTGCGCAATGGAAACGACGAAAATTTCAACTACGATATCTACATGTACGACCTCTCCACTTCCACGGAAACCGGGATCGTTACAAATGAATTTTATCGGGAGCATACTGGTAATATCTACGGTAAAAAGATCGTGTATACGACTGAACCAGCAGGTGATCTTGTCTGGATGCATGACCTCTCTACTTCACAAGACACTTTGATCGCCGCCGATGCGTGGGGCCCGGATATCTACGGGGATAGGATAGTGTATCATGGAGGAGGAACCGGGATGCCGATGCGTATGTACAATATCTCCACTTCCACGGAAACTGAGATAACCACCGACGATACAGGAACGAGTCCTGCTATCTACGGGAACAGAATTGTGTGGGCTGATGACCGCAATGAAAACTACGATATCTACATGTTCACACTCAGTTCAAGCTTTCCGGTTGCTGCATTCTCTGCATCCCCATCTTCAGGAAAAGCTCCATTGAAAGTAACATTTACTGACAAAAGTACAGCCTCGCCGACTAAATGGAGATGGAATTTTGGAGACGGAACAAAGTCATCAGTCAAGAATCCCAAACATACGTATTCAAAAACCGGAAACTATACGGTGTCACTTACAGCAACCAATTCTGCAGGCAGTAATACAACGACAAAAACAAATTACATAAAAGTGACCACAAATACAAGACCGGGTATATACTCAAAAAGCAAATAAACCTTTATTAAAAAACAGATAAAAACTTCAAGGATAATGGGTAGTGGGGGAAGTTATTTATCAGATATGACAGAACGAACACTTTCTTTTTATTCCGATTTGAGAGTGATTCTCCTGTTTTTTCAATAAGTCCCCCCACGATTTAATTTTTGACTCTTTTTAGTTCATTTGAAATTCTCAAGACCTCACTTTTACTTTTCTTGTGCCGAAACACCTTGATATTTCTATTTGGATTCGATTTGATCCAGCTCTAGTCTTAGAAGAATCATTTCAATAGAAGAATTTGAAAAATCAAGAGAAGGAAAGAATGTTTAAAAACAAATAGAAAGTATTAAGACTAACATTTTTCAAATGAGAAATAAGTACGGGAAGAAGTGATAAAAAATAAGGAAAAGTCGCATTCAAGAGCCGTATCTTCAATATACTTAGTTTTATTTGTTTAATTTACATTTTGTCAACTTCATTGGTATCTTCTGTACAAAGTGATTCTTCAACAATTACTGAAACTCAATTACCAACAAGAAATCAGGCCGCTGGGGTCGATGTACACAATGGCAGGATAATGTACGGATAAATGAAATAAAAGCCAGGTATCTACCAAGAGACAACAACCCTGGAAAGCATCTACAAGAAGGTAACAGGTGAAGTGAGGGCCCGCACAGCCATAATAAGGATTTATTATGAAGCAATCACTACGGAGATGAATTAATTGGATGAAGGATTAGCATTTGCTCTAATAATCCCAATATTTTTTATATTGATACCCATTAGTATCTCGTTTGTTATTTTATACGCAATCTTAAGAGATAAAAAACTAAGTATTGCGGGGTCAATTATTGGACTGCCACTTGCTTTCGGGATTGCATATGCCATCCCTATTAGTGACGGAGAGGGCATTATATGGTATCTTATGAATATAGATCTAGTGGCAGGGTCACCTTTTGCTCCTTATATAATGGCTATTTTTTTTGGTATGTTTACGGCGTTTATGGGACTAATTGCCACAAAGATAATGGTTCGCGTCCCCAATTTATTGAAAAAGAACTTAGAGGCACTACAGGGAAATGAAGCGGAAGTTAATTCCAAGAAGAAATTGGATAATTTATGGATATTTATATTTGTCATCGTAGCTGCATATCTTTTCTATACATTCATTCTGCCTATATTTTTCAATATTTAAGTTCATTTAGACTTCTTAAGCTATCTGTGATATTTATATTCACAAGAGATTTTGAAGGGTCTGTTGAATTCGTATCTTTCCGACTCATTTCTTTTGACAAACGATCTCAAGTTAAAGGTTTTCTTCAGAAGACCGATGCCAGAAAAGTATAAAAATAAAGAGTTAAAAAATTAAATAGGAAAAGAAAAAAAGAGGATTGAATGTGAATGGATGGACAGGAAAAACAGTATATTTAGACCTTAGCTCCGAATCAGTTAATGTTATCAAGACTGATGAAAAGTTAATCCGCAGTTATCTCGGTGGTAGAGGACTTGGGGTAAAATTGCTTTCCGGGCTTGCATATCCTGATATAAACCCTCTTGGTCCCGAGAATCCTCTGATCTTCACGTCCGGGCTGCTTACAGGCCTTGCACCTATGGCTTCAGGAGCAGTTCTTACATCAAAGTCTCCTCTGACAGGCACAATATTCAGCTGGAACGCAAGCGGAGGCTTCGGGAGAGAACTGAAGAAAACTGAGATTGATGCTCTGATTATTACAGGAAAAGCAAAAAAACCTTCTTATGTAGAGGTTAGGGAAGGAGGCGTCGAAATTGTGCCTGCAGAAGGGCTCTGGGGAAAGAATGTCAGAACCTGTACTGAAATTCTCAAAAGCAGAGGAAGCATAGCCTGCATAGGCAGGGCAGGAGAAAAACAGGTTCTGATTTCATCTTTTGTCATTGATTCCATCCACAGTGGGAGAGGAGGGTTAGGAGCGGTTGCAGGCTCAAAGATGCTGAAGGCTGTAGTTGTGAAAGGAGAAAAAGAACTTCTACCTGCCAATTCTGAGATATTCGGAGAACTTAACACAAAAATATTGAAGCTTTTCGACGCAAGCCCTATGCTCTCAAAAGGACTTCAAAACTACGGTACACCTGCGCTTGTAAAACTGCTGGATTACATGAATCTCATTCCAAGCAGGAACTTTTCCGGAAGAGGAACTTCTTTTGCAAATCTGTTTTCAGGAGAACGTATCAAAGCCAGTTTTGATCTTGAAAAAGAAAGCTGCCCTGCCTGTCCGCTGGGCTGCAAAAAGAGAATTAAAAAGACAGGGCAGATTTTGCCTGACTATGATTCCCTCTGGGCTTTCGGGTTTAACCTTGAGAACCCTGATTTCGCTTCAGTACTCAATGCTGACAGGATATGCAAGGACTATGGGATTGACCCTATTTCTGCAGGTTCGATTATTGGCGCGTGCGCAGAACTCAAATCCGAGATAATCGAAGCTTATGAGCTGGAATCTTTGCTTTTGGAAATTGGGGAAGGCTCAGAAATTGAGGGAGGAGGCAAACCCGGAAATGGAGCCAGGAAATATCTTTCAGGCAGGGGGAGAGAAGAGCTGAGCATGGATGTAAAGGGTCTCGAGCTTGGAGGCTTTGATCCGAGAGGGATCAGGGGGCAGGCCCTGGCTTATGCTACATCCAGCCACGGCGGAGATTACCTGACTGCTTTCATGGTTGGACCCGAGATTCTTGGAAAGCCCGTTAGTCTTGACCGCCTGAGCCTTAAAGGAAAAGCAGGTATCCTCCAGGTCTTTGAAAACATAGCTGCAGTACTGGATTCTCTTGTGTTCTGCCCGTTCTCGGTCTTTGCCCTCAATGAAGAACTCTGTTCAGCTCTTTTGCTTTCGGCTACAGGTATAGAAATATCGCCTGCGGAACTCCTGAAAATAGGAGAAAGAATCTATAACCTTGAAAGAACTTATAATCTGAAAGCAGGTTTCACCTGGAAAGACGACACACTTCCGGAAAGACTGTTTGAAAATGAGGAAGAAATCGAAGGATACGGGCTTCCCGGAAAGGAGTTTGAAGCCGCGATTCAGGAATATTATCATTACCGTGGTTGGGATGAAAAAGGGGTGCCTCTGTTAGAGAAGTTGAAAGAACTTGAGCTCAGCTGTTAAAGAAAAAACAGAAAAGAATTCCAGGAGCTTTTACTATATCACTAACTCCACATAGAAGATAGAAATCTTATAAAGTAAAGTATTTTCTCTATGAAATCCAATATTTCCTTTAACTCATGGATTTTTTTCTGGATGTTTTAGGCATTTTTCCCTGAAATCCGGTATAAAGACGCAAAATCTCGCATAAGCGTTATATAGTCAAGGATAATTAATCGTATTAGTTCTCGACCTGTAGATAGGTTCTGCAGGCACCCCCAAATTAAGAACATTTTTCAGTTTTGCCATACAGGACAGTTAATCAATGTATGGATAAATAGGAGACAGGCTTAAAAATCAGGAAAGCCTTCTTATACTATTTCACCGGAGCCGCGGAAAATTTTCCGGTAAATCCGGAATGACGTTTACAATTTATATATAAACACTTTAAAACGTATGGGAGAATCTCTATGAAACAGCAGGTAGAAGTAAAGGAGCTCAAAGAAGGGAAATACGTAATCATTGATGACGAAGCATGCGTCATAAAAAGCATTACCAAGTCCA
The DNA here is from genome assembly GCF_031461075.1 of Methanosarcina baikalica. Lineage (NCBI taxonomy): Archaea > Methanobacteriati > Methanobacteriota > Methanomicrobia > Methanosarcinales > Methanosarcinaceae > Methanosarcina > Methanosarcina baikalica. Next base: position 44,017 of record NZ_JAVKPK010000010.1, read on the forward strand.
AACCCGGGAAACACGGAGCTGCAAAGGCAAGAATAGAGGTTATTGGCCTCTTTGATGGCCAGAAGCGCTCTTACATAGGTTCAGTCGCAACTAAAATCTATGTTCCGATTGTGGAAAGAAAGAGTGCACAGATAATCTCAATTGCCGGTAACATTGCCCAGCTTATGGACATGGGAGATTACTCAACCTTTGAAATCGTAATTCCTGATGAATATAAGGACAGGGTTAAAGAGGGTGAAGAGGTTTCTTACATCACAGCTCTTGGCAAGATTAAACTCGATATACGGACATAAATTTCCGAAAAATAAGGCGAAAACTCAGGTTAATAGCCTGAGTCATTCTTTTTTAAGTAAATAATTTCATATCAGGTTAGAGTATGTTTTTACCCAATTCCTTTATAGATGCTCTCGCAGACTATGAATCTGCACGTTATGTTATCTTCGGCGTGCCTTTTGACAACACCTCTTCTTACAGGGCAGGCAGCCGCTGGGCTCCGGACGCCATGAGACAGGCTTCTGCAAATTTTGAAAGTTATAACCCGACTTTTGACATCGATCTTGTGGATCTTCCCATCTATGATGCAGGAAACCTGGAGACTTCAGCCTCGGTTGATGAGACCTTGCAGAGCCTTTATGATTCTGCAAAAGATCTCCTTAACGAAGGAAAACTTCCCATTATGCTTGGAGGGGAGCATTCCCTGACATATGCTATGGTAAAAGCCTGTGCCGAATTCGCAGGAGAGGATTTCGGGGTCCTTGTTCTTGATGCCCATTTTGACCTCAGGGAAGAGTACAGGGGATTCAAGCATAACCATGCCTGCGTATCCCGGAATATTCTCAATCAGGTTACAAAGAATCTGGTCTCTATAGGGATTAGAAGCGGCCCGGAAGAAGAGTGGGTTTTTGCCAGGGAAAATAACCTGAAGTATTATACAGCCGATGATGTAGAATCCATAGGTATGGTAGAGGTTCTCAAAGAAGCCCTTGAGTGGCTGGACTGCGACCACATATATCTTTCCCTTGATATGGACGCCATAGACCCGGCTTACGCCCCTGGGCTCGGCACGCCGGAACCTTTCGGCCTGAGTGCGCGGGATGTAAGAACTGCAGTAAGGACTCTTGCCCCTTTCTCAATGGCTTTTGATATTGTAGAAATCGCCCCCGAATATGATTCCGGACAAACGGCCATGCTCGGGGTAAAACTGATGAGGGAGTTTATCGCTTCCCATGCTAAAAGCTGCAGGAAAGCATAAGCCACGAGAACAGAAGAGTTAAGAAGGATGTATAAAAGTCAGATACTGATAGAGTGGTTTCGGCTTTTTGCGAACTCAAAAACTGCTGGAAAAGGACGAAGTATTAAAGCTTCGGAACTTTTCCATTATTCAATACACATTTTTATTCGAAAACTGTTTATTATGTGTTAAGAGCGCCACAGGGCTATGATCTTATCAATTGCTATGTGCGTGTACTTTCCATTCTGCTCAAGAGTTAGCACGTTGTCTGCGCAGGCTGCCACCTTTCCGTTAAAAATATCAGGGCCTCCACAATAAACATCTATAACTTCGCCAAGATGGTGTTCCACTATAAAAGATTGCATTTCTTTACACCTCAGTATTCTCCAAAGTATTGGACTCTGATCCTGCTGGTTTGAATCAGCTTTCTTTCCCGTTATAAGGGCTTTTTCAGGTAAAAAGAGATTTTTTAATTCGTTTTACTCCATTTAAGACTGAAGCAATATCAGTTTTCTCACATGTCTGTAAGGTTTTTGTCTATCTCTGCCTGATCCCGCTTATTCTTACCGGAAATAAAAGCCCTAATCCAGCTGTCTGGAGCGTTATCTAACTTAAAGTAGATTTAGGAAAAGATCATCAAGACCTGTCCTTACTCCAATTGTTCCCTATAATATAAGTCTGATTTTGAAATATAATATTCTGAGCTTATTGAGACCAGAGGGCTATTATTTTATCGATGGCTATATGGGTAAGTTTCCCTTCATTATTGAGCGTGAGGACGTTATCGGCACAGGCTTCTACAGTTCCCCCAAAGACATCAGGCCCACCACAGTAAACATCTATATCCTTGTTGAGATAATGTTCAACTATAAAGGATTGCATCATGTATTTTCCTCCTGTTTATTTTCTTTGTGACTTGCTTATACACCTATCATCTTGCTGACATAAACTATCTTTATATCCGCGATGTCCATTAATTGTAACTACCCTTTCATTTCTTATAAATATATTTAGAAACTAAAATTGATTTTAGGAATTCCACGCCGTAAATCCCTGGAAAGAAAATTAGCTATTAGCTTACTCACCTGAAAGCCTGTATATTTCTCAGGGTCTCGTTTTCCCGGAAATAAAAATAATTATATGAGGTTGTTTCTTCAGGTTTATGTATGTTAGAGAATTTGGGAAAACTAAGTTTAGCTGGAAAATATTATGAAACCAGCTTTTAATAAGATGGGACAAAGGAAATCATTTTTTTCTTCAAGGTATATCAGGTTTCGCTGTCTTCATAGATAAAAATATCCTCAATCCGGACTCCAAAAAGCCTGGAAAGCTTGAATGAAAGCTCGAGAGAAGGGTCATATTTTCCCTTTTCAATCGCATGTATAGTTTGTCTTGTCACTCCCACTTTTTCAGCAAGGCTTTCCTGAGTAAAGTCATGCATTGCCCTGTAAACTTTAATATTGTTCTTCATCTCCAACTCCGTACTTTTTATTGAAGTAGATGTGAAATAAAGGTGTACACTAAAAAAATTCCGCAGCTTAGATAAGCTAGGTGACAGCCAGGAGACGTATACTGAGGATATAAATCCCACATGGATATAAGAAAGATCCTTGCAAAAGCAAAATGCAGGAGTGAAAAATAGACGGGGCTGCATGAATTGCAGATCTCTTTTTGTCTGGAAAGCATCAAACCTATTCATTGGTTAACCCCACCTTTGTATAAAACTGGCTCATGATCTGTTCATTAAATTAAAACTTTGCATTCATCCCGAAGAGAGAAACGGCTTCCCCCTCAGCCTCCATATTCTCTGTTGTAATACATATAAAAAAGAGAATGAATTACAAGCACTATACAGCTTGCATACGCCATGAAAAAACCAAGGTCAACGTAGCCAGGGTAGGTTTCCCTCATCGATATCAGGACTGCTCCTCCAAGAGCAAAGCTGAGGGCTATAAACTGGAGAGTAACCCAGGACGCTTTCTGACCTACCTGACGTATCCTTTCGTCTTCAACAACCCCTTCCAGCCTGTTTTTGGAAAGGTACATGACAGCCATACCTGCAAGGACAGCACCTATGGCAAGTAGTGGATATCCTATCGAAACTGAAAAACCTACGACAGCTCCCATAACCATCACAATCATGAACGAAATTATTCTGAATTGCTTCCGCTTCATCTGCAGAACCTCCATAAGTACAGTATATTAATGTAAATAATTAATTCAAAGCCCCTATATGGACTTACAAATATATTGTTAAATTATATTGGCATAATGTAATAGTTCGTTTACATAAAGTAAATAAATGGATACATTATTTAAAGTTGTTGGAACTGATTGAGGGTAAAAGATACTATTGAAAAATGCGTGAAGGAGGGGAGGGAAAGAAAACAAAAAAACGAAAAAAGAAAAGAAAACTAGTCAAAGATAAATAAAAGCCTGAGAATTTTCCGAAAAATGATTAGTCTCAAGCTCCTTCTGAAAAAAATTCCCTGATTTCCTCCAGATTTTCGGGAGGACTGATTACAAGCAGGATATCGTCTGGACTAAGTTCTGTCTCAGCCCCCAGATCGTAAATAAGCCTGTGATTCCTAGAAATTGCAAGAACGGCAACACCATACTTTTTTCGAAGATCAAGATCTCCCAGAGTTTTCCCTGCAGCCTCCGAAAGTTTTCCAACTCTTATGCTTTTGATCTCTACATTGGAAAAATCAAGGGCAAGCTTACAGATACTTGTGCGACGGATTTCAGGACTGCGAAGCATCCTGTAATGATCAGCTCGAAGTTGCATACCCATGATTTCGATCTCATTCTCCGGGACCATGTACCTGTTAAGCACCCTGGAAAAGAGCTCTATAGAGCACTCAAATTCATCAGAAATAACTTCGTCAGCTCCGATGGAATAAAAAGCATCAATTTTGTCCAGAAAATGAGTCCTTGCAATAACATGGACATCCGGATTCAGTCTTTTAGCCACTTCAATGATCCGCCAGGTACTTACAGTATCGCCTGCAGTTATTACAATTGATTTTGCAGCCCTGATACCTGCATGTTCAAGCACGGTTGTTTGAGCTGCGTCTCCGTAGACAATTGTTTCACCCTTCATTTTTTCTTGCCGGACAGTCGCGGGGTTAATCTCAATTATCAGATAGGAGATACCAGCTTTTTGGGCAGCAATTCCAACATTTTTTCCATTAACCCCATAACCTACTATAATCAGGTGGTTCTCAAGCTCCTTTTCCTGATCCTCTTTCTTTAGAGCTCCGTGTCGGTCATCTGTTAATATCTTGGGAAGGAACCGAGAAAACTTCTGGCTGGAAGCGGCAGAGTAATATCCCAGATCCGTAAAAAAAGGAGTCAGAACCATGGAAAGCACGGTAACAGCCAGAAACTCCTGGTAAATTGTCTCAGTAAAAATTCCACTCTTGAATCCCACTTTCGCAGTGATAAGGGAAAATTCTCCTATTTGAGCCAGGGAAAAACCAACCAAGATCATGGTATGCAGAGGAAAGCCTATGAGAAAAGTAGTGAAAACATTTACAAAAGTTTTCAGGAAGAAAACAAGGACAGTGGCTGCGAGAATAAGTGGGAGATAAGTTATCATTATGTCAAGATTCAGTAGCATACCTGTGGAAATAAAAAAGATACTCATGAACAGATCTCTGAAAGGAATAACATTTCCAAGTGCCTGTGCAGCGTATTCGGAATCCGAGATAATCAATCCTGCCAGAAAAGCCCCAAGAGCAAGGGAAAGACCTGCCAGGGAAGTTATCCAGGCTACGGAAAGACCTATTACCACTACGCTCAGCAAGAAAAGCTCATTATTGCGTGTTTTCGCCACATGGAATAGGAGAAAAGGAACTACATAACGGGCACTTATAAGAGTAAGAACAACAAGCCCGATTCCCCGAAACAAAAGTTCAAGGAGATCACTGCCGACTACAGCCTCTCCTGCGAGAAGCGGAGCAAGAATTATAATCAAAACCGCTGCTATATCCTGAAAAATAAGTATTCCAAGTGCAATTCTTCCATGAGCACTGTAGATTTCTCCTTTCTCCTGAAGCAGTTTCAGGACAATAGCAGTGCTGCTAAGTGCTACAATCAGACCCATGAAAACGGCAGCTTCAGGAGAATAGCCAAGCCACCAAAAGATGAAAGCAACAACAATGGATGTAATCGAAACTTGCAGTCCCCCTCCCAAAATCACAATTCGCTTGATCTTAAGGAGCTCTTGCAGGGAAAACTCTATTCCGATAGTGAAAAGTAGTAAAACGACTCCGATTTCAGCTAGAGATTCGATGTTCTCTGTCCCTTGAATCAGTCCAAAACCAAAGGGTCCGGCAAGAATGCCCGCAAGCAAGAAGCCTACAAGTGGTGCTATCTTCAATCTGGAGAAAGTAAAAACTACAGGGATAGAAAGTCCGAATATTATCAGAAGGTCGGTTAGAAGATGCGATGCCATCAGAATAGATTTAATAATTAAATAATATAAATGTTATTTTACAGACGATTGCTAAAAGTATTGAGTTGGACCAAGCAAGAGGAATATTCAAAAGAGGAGGTCTTCATTCAAAAAAGGTGATCTATCAATAAAATAAACAATCTGTTTGAATACGGTTTGAGATTATTGACTTAAGAAATGCAAAGTAGAATAGTAGTTAAAATTTATACCTAGTGCTTCGTGAGAATTTTAAATAGAGATAATAAATATAAACAGAAACTTTCGATAAAAGAAACGACGAGAGGGGGACTCGAACCCCCGGGATGCGGGGCATCACGGGATTAGCAATCCCGCGCCATACCGGGCTTGGCTATCTCGTCACAAAGGACTTTAAGGAGCGCGTTCCCTTAAACGCATTTCATATATTTAACCTTTTCCAGGGAAAGCATCTCACATAAACTGTTTTGTCAGAAGTATAACAGTTAGATTATAAAACGAAGCCCTTTAAAGTGTTAAGCGATGAGCACGCCTAAGGTTGGTGCATCGTGGAGATTTCAGGAGACTGAAGCCTCTTCTCCACCCCGCGACCCCGCAAGCGACAGTTGCCCACAGTAAGTCTGCTCCCTTCCGGGCCTCGACCGGTTTCCGCAGTTAGGGTATGAGGACCTGTTCTCCAGCAAGCCCGCATACCTGCACTATCCAAGCAGGACGAGGCTTCTCAGTTGAGACTCCAGGCTGTAATTTCTTTGACGCATCTTCCTTTGGCTTCGTCCCCCGCATATCGGCGATTTCGGGTTACAGGTAACGCCGGGCTACCCGGACTAGCTCATCAGCTATACAAAGACACTTGTAATTTATAAAACTATCCCTCCCGATATGCATTTTGGCAGGGAGATCTAAAGGTTCAAGCTGCCGGGTAAAAAAAGGAAAAACAGGCAGGACAAGCCTTTTCCAGTAAGTCTTTATCAGCCGGAGTACCTTAAGAAGGGGTTTTTAGAGGCTACTGGGAGATCAAAAAGTGATTCAAAGATAATTATTTAATTTTAATTATATTTAAAGAATAAATTAGAGTACTCTATTTATTTATACATTATTTTTCAAAATAGTAAAATACATAAAACCTCAAGCAGCGGAATAATATAAAAAATAGCCGACAAAATAAGAAAAAGTAGGGGAATTTGTATGAGATACGGAGTTGCAATTGACCTGGGAACAAGTGGATACCGAGCTCAGAAAATTGACCTTGATACTGGAGAAATCAAAAGAACTGTAATAACTTTAAGGAACCCCCTTCCCGGTGCGAACGTGATGGACCACATGGACTTCGCAATCCACTACGGACAGGATCTTGCACATGGGCTTTCCGTGAATGCTGTAAAGAACCTTTTCGAGACTCTGGGTGTGGAAAGAGGGGAACTTAAAAGACTTTCAATCTGTGGAAACCCCATTCAGTTGTCCATCTTTCAGGGGATTTCCATTGAAGACCTTGCTTATGCAGGGGAGCGAAAGAAGCAGAAATACGATATAAAGGAACAGAACAGAAATGCAAGGATTATTTCTAGCAAAGAAATTCCCGGACTTGAAGAATTTGACTGTGAAGTGAGGGTCCCCCCGGCAATAAAACACGAAGTAGGAGCCGATGCCCTTGCCTTGATAATCAAATCTGGAATGCTTGACAGCGACGAAATATCGATTGCAACGGACTACGGGACAAATGCCGAGATGGCCCTCAAAGTGAAAGATGTCATATATACGGGATCTGCAGCTGCCGGGCCGGCTCTTGAAGGACAACAGATAAAGCAAGGAAAACTTGCATCTCCCTTCACCATCTCGGACTTTGAATTTGAGGATGGAGCCTTGAGAAACTATGTGCTCGACGAAGAGATGAAAGCAGTCCCAGGGGACCTTGTGGATCCGGCTACTGGGAAGGTGCTTGAGGAAGGGCAAATAAAAGCAAACGGAATTACAGGTACAGGAGTTATAGCCCTGCTAGAAAAAGCCCTCGGACATGGTCTTGCGGAACTCCCAAAGATCAAAACACCGGATGGGACAATTCACCTGCAGAATAATATCAAATTTACGGAAAAAGACATGCATGAAGCTGGAAAAGCCATCGGAGCCATCAGGGCAGGGCACATCACCCTCTGTTCAGCTGCAGGCATTCAAATGGAAGATATAGATACAGCTTACATGGCAGGAGCTGCCGGAACCTATATGGATGCGGTAAAAGCCCAGAAAATAGGGTTGATTCCTTATGCCACAGGAAAGATCTGTCAGATTGGAAATACATCTCTGATCGTAGCAAAAGAAATCTTGCTTTCCGAGGAGAGGCTCTGGGAACTTCAGGCCATTGCAAACAAGATCATAGGCACCCACATCATGTTTGCGACTGCCCCGGAATTCGCGGATGCATATATTCTTGAACTTGCATATTGGGAAGAGGGTATGCCCTTTAAGATGTTTAAAAAGTATCTCAAAAAGAAAGGTTTGCCAAATCTCGATGATCCTATAGATAACCCTGTTATCGAGAAACGTGTAGAGAGAGATATTCCGGTTCTTGGAGAAGAAGGACTCTATGTCCTGGAAAGAGTCGGGACATATTTGACCATGGTTGTGGATTGCCCTGAGTGCAAAAAATGTATTAAAGTTTGCCCAAATGATGCCATAACAATTGACGAAGAAAACAGAGTTATGATAAGCACCGATCTCTGTGAAGGTGCTCACTGCCAGAAATGCATAAGAGCCTGTCCTCCTGACAAATTTAACTGGGAAAACCTTAAGGTTTTCAAACAGCAGCAGCAGGCATGAGAAGTACACTAAAGACCTCTGGTCGGGAAAAACTGATACCCGGGAGCCCGAAAGAAATATGCAAGAATAAATGAAATTTTGCGTAGCCAGAGAAATAGAAGGAATTTAACAAAAAATAGTTTTGAACGGCTGTGAACATATAGATACAGATTGTATAAATAACTTTATATGAATATTGAGATTTAATCGTGTGCTTAATAGGAATCGTTCACAGCTTCCACATTTTTGTACAAGGTATCCCTTATGCACAGACTTCTGCGCCGATAATATTCATGGTGAAAAAGGAAAAGGTTAGAGGCTATAAGCCTCACGAAGTTTTACAGCAAGTACTTCAACCTGCTCCACTGCAGTTCCTATATACTTATCCGGATTTACAAGATTCTCGATATCCGTGGCAGTTAGATATCTTGCGACAGCAGGAGTTTCCAGAAGTACATTTTTGAAATGCTGCCCTGTGTCATGAGCTTTCATTGCTGCAGTCCGGACGAGTTCATGGGCTTCCTGCCTGCCCACTCCCCTCTTTGCAAGCTCGATCATTACAGCCTCTCCCATATTCAGGCCCCTGAGCAATTCCAGATTTCTCCGGATATTTTCAGGATAGAACCTTAGATTTTCAAGCACGCTAATCCCAAGCTTAAGGATATGGTCAGTCAGCACGCAGGCTTCCGGGAATACCACACGTTCACAGGAGGAGTTGGTAAGATCCCTTTCGTCCCACAGAGTATTATTAAGGAGCTCGGGCTCGATCATAGCCCTTACGATCCTTGCAAGCCCACATATCTGCTCGGACTTTATAGGATTGCGCTTATGAGGCATAGTAGATGAGCCTACCTGCTTTTTCCCAAAACTTTCCTCAACCTCGGCAATTTCACTGCGCTGAAGAGTCCTGATTTCTATACCGATCTTATCCAGAGTCGTGACTGTATTTGCCATCCACATTACAAATTCAGCGTGCCTATCCCTCTGAATGATCTGGTTAGAAACATCCACAGCCCCGACTCCAAGATGCTGCATGGTAAGTTTCTGAATAAGAATTCCGGCTTTTCCAAACGCAGCTTGAGTCCCAACCGCTCCTGTCATCTGCCCTACCGTCGCTCTCGGAGTAAGTTGATACAGGCGATCCAGATGCCTGGAAATCTCCGACGCCCAGATAGCAAAACGCAGTCCATAAGTTGTTGGAACTCCTATCTGTCCATGAGTCCTTCCGCAGCAAACCATGTGCTTATAAGCTTCTGCCTGATTAACCAGAATCCTGAGCAGAGTTTTGAGTTTATCTTCCATTATATCGATTGCATCCTTTATCTGGAGAGCTGTTGCCGTATCCAGAATATCATTTGAAGTGGCTCCGAAATGTACCCATTTCCCTGCACCATCCCTGCACTGTTCAGAAATAGCAACGACCACAGCCATCATATCGTGGTGAATCTCAGCTTCAATCTCGTCAACCCTCTCGGTTTTTACGGAAGCGATGCTTTCAAATATAATTTCGGCCGCGTCTGCGGGAATCAAACCCATATCTGCCTCAGCGCGGGCAAGGGCTGCCTCGGTCTGCAGGATCTTGATAAGTCTGTTCTCCTGGCTCCACACATGTTTCATTTCTGCTGTACCATACCGGTAGTCTATAGGATGAATCGCCACATCAATCACCATTTACGAGAGAAGGAATTAAATTAATTCCGGGATATACTTCGAACCTAATAATTTTAGCTTTAAATGATTCTTAGCGTCATGTAATTTCAATATTGACCTGTCACAGTTTAATAATGTCAGCTTAACTACGTCTTTAGTCCTGGTTTAAGTATACAGAGCAGGGAATAAACAACATAACCAATAAATAAGCTTTGAGTCGGCAGGGCAGTAAAAGCTGCAGGTATGCTGAAGACAAAAGAAAAAAAGGCTGCGAACACAGTAAAAAGCGGATTTTTTTGATGAAAAACATTATATCCCTTAACATCCATTATGCGGGCTATATACCTTATCAATATTAAAAAATAATAGCAGGTGACAAAAAATGGCTCGTTTTCCAGAAGCAGAAGAAAGATTATTAAACAAAAAAATCTGCATGAAATGTAATGCAAGGAATGCAGTAAGAGCAACTCGCTGCAGAAAATGCGGCTACAGTGTTCTTCGTGTGAAATCCAAGGAATCCAAAGGAGCATGATCTTTTTTGCAGGTGGAAGCACACCTCCAAAAAATCATTGACCAGGAAGGAAAAGTTCATCTTACCCTTATTGACCCGGCGTCCCAAACTCCTGAACGAGCTGCTGAAATCGCCCTTGCAGCAGTTAAGGGAGACACCGATGCCATCATGATAGGTGGCTCAACCGGAGCTTCGGGGACCCTACTTGACGAGACCGTCATAAAGATAAAACAGAAGGTAGATGTCCCAACTATCCTCTTCCCGGGAAGTTCAGCCGGACTCAGTAGCTATGCAGATGCCGTATTTTTCATGAGCCTCCTGAACTCAAGAGATATAGGGTATGTGGTCACAAATCAGGTACTTGGAGCTCCGCTTGTATACAGGAGTCAGATTGAACCAATCTCCATGGCGTACCTTGTGGTCGAACCGGGGGGAACTGTTGGTTGGGTAGGGGACGCAAAATTAATTCCCAGAAGGAAACCCGAAATTGCCGCGGCCTACGCCCTTGCAGGCAAATACCTGGGCATGCATTATACTTACCTTGAAGCCGGATCCGGAGCTGACACGCCTGTTAATCCTGAGATGATAGGGGCCGTCAAGCAAGTACTCGGGGAAAACAAACTGATCGTTGGCGGCGGGATCAGAGATGCAAAAGCTGCAAAACTCTGTGCTTCTGCAGGTGCGGATATGATCGTTACAGGCACAATTGTTGAAGAAGTGAAAGACGTTACTGCAAAGGTTGCTGAACTTGTATCAGCCATAAAGAGATGAACTTCCTGAAAAGGATGATTTCGGCTGTGCTGCCTGCTTTTAAGAGAATAAAAAGCTAATTTAACTTAACAATTCTTTTAAAACATTTATTTTTTTCAAATCTTTTTTCTGAAGCACAGGCTTTCTTTAGCGTTCGATAAGTCTCAGAAAATTCTAAATATTATAAGTGATTTTTGAAACTGTTCAGGTTCAAATCACATGCAGCCAATTGTAATAAATAGTTATAAGATAATACTTGACTCCTATTTTAATATAAATTTTAATCGCGCAAAAGGGTCCGAAAGATGCAACAGTTCAAAAAAGGCAAATTACCACAGGGAATTGGCAGAACTGCAGAATGGATTCAGGATCCGGCGTCAACTTGCGATCAACACTAAGAGGTATGATTATGCTCAGAGTTTCCAACCTGGTTAAAGATTATGAGGTACATTCCGAAAATAGAAGAGTACTGGACCATATCGACCTCACGGTGGAGGATGGCGAAATCCTCGGGATTACAGGCCGAAGCGGAAGTGGAAAGTCGACACTACTACGCATTATCCGGGGAGTGGAGCCTTTTCAGCAGGGAACTGTGGAAGTAGATGGAGAAATTATAACTCCTTCGTCTGGGATTGAAGGAGAAAAGTTCCTGAAAAGCGTAAGCGCAATACACCTCCAACGGAATTTTGGGCTCTGGAACGGGCCTGCAATTGAAAATATTATAAGAAAGCTAAATTACCTTAGAGTGGGGCATGAAGCCCTTCCGCATAATGAAACTAATGATTATGATGAACTCTTTGAAGAGGCTATGGAATATCTGAAACTCGTGGGCCTTGAACACAAAGCACTTCATTCCACCAACCTTCTGAGTGGCGGGGAAAAACAGAGAGTTGTAATGGCAAGACAGCTTGCCGCAAAGCCAAAACTCCTTCTCCTCGACGAACCCGTTACAATGACCGGGCCAGACACAAAACAGGAAGTCCTTGATGTAATAAAGAGCCTGAAAGAGAAATTGAATATCCCAATAATAGTAGTTTCTCACCTGCCGGAAATTCACGCCTATCTTGCCGACAGGCTGGTCTTCCTGGAAAATGGGAAAATTGCAGCAGACGGAGAGCCTGCTTTGGTGCTTAAAAATTTCCTTAGAGATATGAAGCCGAGGGAAAAGCTTGAAGAACATGAGAATAAGGAAATCTGCATCAAAGTTAAGGAAATTTCGAAACGTTATTCCATAATCCGGATGGGGGAAGTCCTGAACATAAAAAACTTTTCTCTCGATGTTTATAGGGGAGAAATTATAGCTTTTATCGGCTCATCAGGAACCGGAAAAACGACACTTATGAAGCTCATGGAAGGTCTTATCAGGCCGAAAAGCGGGACTGTCGAGTATCTTTGCAACGGAGACTGGGTGGATGTCACCGAATACAGCAGGGGACGCATGGAACTTCGGCGAATTATGAGTGTTATGAATCAGGAATTCTCAATGTCCGTGAACTCCACGGTCAGGGACCAGATTCGATTCAGGCTAAGCATGAAGAAGAAAGGTGCGATCGAACATGCCAGAGATCAAGCCAGGGAGATGGGTCTCTCGGATGAAACCCTCGATACGATATACCGCCTTCCAGACATGCCAGAAGAGGAGAAAGCAACCGCACTGCGGGAGCTGAACCTGAATGACACTATATATTTCGAGCTATTCCCCACAATTCCAGCAACTGATGTCGATGCCTATGCAAAGCCAGTCTTTGAAGCCCTTGACCTGCCGATGGAAGTCCTTGATAAAAACCCTTGCCAGATCAGCGGAGGTGAGCATGTCCGGGCTTTTATTGCCCTGAGCCTTGCAACATCTCCCGAATATCTCATGCTGGATGAACCCTTCGGAGACCTTGACCCTGTAACCCTCAGAGATGTCACAAACTCTTTAAAAAGGATTAATGAATGCTTCGGCACGACCATTGTGCTTGTGAGCCACCATATGGATTTTGTCCGAGAAGTGGCCCACAGAGCTTTATTGATAGAAAACGGAACCCTTGTGATGGAAGGAAAGCCAGCTGAAGTTTGCCAGGAACTTATAAACAGGAGCAACGCACCTTACATGGAGCACAGCCTGGAAGACCTGGTGGAAGGGAACTGAAAAAGGTGTTTTAAAGTAGAGAAGGCCGTTAAAATTTTGCCCCTCGCAAAATTTTTAATCTTTTCTTTATCCAACTATCTTATTTTCTCAATACTTAAATTCTAAATGGTTGTCCATCTGTGGCTACATAATCATATTTTTGCTCAATGTGAAATCAAGAGTCATTTTTCTGCGCCATCTCATTTTAATTTTTACAATAGCTCTTTATATAGGATATTTGCAAAGCCAAATTTTGAGCTTGGAACTCTTTATTATTAAGTATATTTTTTGGAGATGTAAACACTCTAAATTGTAACATATTTATCCGGTCACTATTTATGCATGCAGATTGCAATAAAATGTAAGATATAAATTAAATTGTCATATTCATGGGAAAAAATTGAGGGGGTAACTATAACTTTTGCTTTTGGGCAATTTTTTATAATCTCATTCAGATAAGTATCTGAACAGAAATCAAGAGGTTGAAGGCTATTATATCCGTGAAAACAGCTTAAGAGTAACCCATTTTTGTTTTCTAGCAACGACTGCCTCCAAAAAGCTGCCAGGCCTTCAAACACTAAGAAATCTGATCCGAATAATTCTAAGTCTATCTTTTAGTGAGCAGGGCGCTTAATGCATCAGAAATGGATTATAAAGCTATCCAGAGATTATTCGTCAATAGTTACTTACTTAAAGGTGATTTGTATGAGTTTTAGAAAAGCCCAAGTTTCCAGACCAATTGCATATTTAACGATTATGAAAAGAATATTAAAAGATACTCTTGGGGTTTTTCTTTTAAAGGGATGGAAGCAGACAGACAAAGAAAAAATTGTACTTGTAGATGATTATATAATTCATGAGGTTATTAAAATTCATTCTGAGAGTTTTCAGGACAAAAATGAGAAAGATATAATCAAATATTCAAAGAGTTCTAGAAAAATATTCTATGTAGCTAAGAGTCACGAAGGAGTTGTTGGTTACTGTATTTATTATTTGAAACCTGTAATTTCTTCAGGTGGTTTTAAGAAACAAGCGGTAATATGTTCAATTGCAACTGACAGGAACTTCAGAGGAAAGGGCTTCGGTAAGAAATTATTAAAAGAAAGTATAAAAGAAATGAGACTAAACAAAATATCATCGATTATTTTGTACGTAAGTAAAAATAATGTTCCAGCCATACGATTATATGAAAAGATGGGCTTTGTAACAACTGGACAAATAGAAAACATATGCGGCCAGAAAGAAAAATGTTATAAGATGGAACTGAAGCTTGTTTGAGTTATTGCCTGTGTTATACTTTAGAGAACATTTTATTTTTATGACGGAGAATTTACTTTATTATTCAGGCATGAGCTAGTATATAAAATCGAAGCTTTTTCAATCAACCTTATTTTCTTCACACAACCGATCCCATTCTTCGTTTCCGAATTTTATGTACAGGCTCGCAGGCACGATAGGTTTTTCGAGTTCTGTGATTGTCTTTTCAGAAAGCTTCTGGTTTTCAACAATCTCTTTTCCTGCGCATCTGAGCATTTTTTTGTACTTTCCCAGCAGGAGCTTCAGCATGAGGTTGCTTTTTCCCCTGAAAATTTCCCCTTCTCCTCTGTAGATCTCGGCAATTAGTTCGGTGTGAAAGGTTCTTGCAAGCCTCCTGAAAAAGAGGCTTTCAACCTCAAAATTCGTCTGGCCCGGCAGCCCGGCGTTTGACATCACAACGATCTTCGGAAATTTTTCATAGCGTTTTGCGTGCCTGTACTCACCGTTCTCATCTTCCTCAAAATGAGGCAAAAGAAGAGGAGCAAGCCTATCTATGAAGTTTTTCATGATTGCAGGAACATTATCAAAATAAACTGGGCATGCAAACACCACAATATCCGAAGCCATAAACTTGGGAAGCAGGTCGTCCATATCATCACGGATAGTGCACATTCCAGGCGTCTTAAGCCAGCACTCAAATTTTCCCCTGCAGTACCCGATATTCTTTTCAATAAGGATGATATTTTCGGTCTCTGCCCCGGCTTCTTCTGCTCCTTTCAGGAATTCCTCAACTAGAATTAGAGTGTTTCCTTCCCTGCCCTTATGGCTTCCGCTGAACACTTTTATTTTCACGTAATAGTCCCCCTTTCCCCACTAAAAACCTTTGAGCCGAGAGACTTTTTATTATTTTCTGGGTTTTTGATTGGGTGCAGTCAATTGCCAGCGGAATTAATGGCGAATTTTGGCGATCCCAGAAAATATTAAAAAGTATCTGAGCTGAAGAGAGTATTCTGAAAAGCCTTTCCGATAAAAGGTCAATTTTGCAATCACGTATTTTGACTTATTTCAACTCTCTAATCACACTGCAAGAAGGTTTATTTTCCTTCTGTTCGTCGCTTTCAGCTATTTTTTCATTACAGTTCTCACCTAATTTTTTCCCGATAGACCAGGCTTTGCCCAGATGCTCACCTATTCCCCAGTAATTATTATCATACATGGAAAAAACGATCGGCTCAATTTTTGCGATATCAGGAATTTCATTGCAAAGGTATCGTTCCTCTGCGTAACTCTCAACAATCTCTCCGATGAAAACCTCGTTCGCGCCTCCAAAATCCAGGATATCTACAAGCCTGCACTCAAGATTCACCGGACATTCCCAAATCATTGGAGCTTTTTCAAGTTTTCCGCAGAAAGTTTCGAAAATCTCGGATTTATCGGATTTTTTTCCAGAGACCATACCGCAGTAGTCCGTAACTTCCACCATATGTCTGGAAGGGATATTTACACTAAAACAATGGTTTTCCCTGATTCCTTCATTTGTGTAGTGCATTTTTCCCAGGGTCACTGCGATCATAGGAGGGCTTACCTGCACGATTCCGCAAAAAGCAACTGTAAGGTAATTAGGTTTTCCGTTTACATAAGCCCCTACGAGGATAGTAGGCATTGGATAAAGAAAATTCCTGGCTCCGATGGCCTTTTTCTCTCCGGTCTCCGTCATTTAATCCTCCTCAAAGCTGCACAGCTTAATTTTGACTTAAGCCTAAAATTATATAATACCGAAATCCATTGAAAAATTACACCGAAAAGTGTATTTTCAGAGTATTTTCCGGATATATAATTAGTATTCCGGTTTTTATCGATATATAAATTCGGGTATAATTATTCAGAGTATATATTCTCTGCGTGGGTCCGAACGTAAAAATTGTGATGGGAAAAATAGCCAGATACGAGACCATTCGAAATTTAGGTCGTGTTCGTAAGTCATTGATCAAATCTGAAAAAACGATCACAATAGTTGTTGTCTAAAAGATTTGAGAGTCAGTCCTGTGCTTAAGAAATTCAGTAGCTGACTCCCACGACCCAAATTCAGTTTTAAGGTGAAATGGAGTTTTCATTCAAAATGATTTTATTTTTCAGTCGCCTTTGCACGCTCTTCACTGGTCATGTTAGCAAGGCGCTCAACTTCCTTTACATCAAGCCCAAGGCCTTTAGCCACCCGGCTTCCATAGTCTGGGTCAGCTTTGAAGAAAAGAGCTGTCTGCCTGAGCTGGATATTTTTCCGGGCACCTGAAAGATGAGCTACAATGTTGCCTGCTAGATTCCCACGGTCATAATCGGTCATCACGTCACGATACAGGTTTCCAGGCTGTACAAAGTCATCGTTGGGGTGCATGTATGGTGTACGGGCTGCCAGTCCCGAGACCTCGAATGGAGGCTCCAGAACATCAGGATTAGGAGCAGGGCCACCAAAGCTATTGGGCCAGTAATTGGGGCCGCTACCGCCATTGGCGTCAACGCGCATGAACCCGTCACGCTGATAATTGGTCTCAGGCGAGTGCTTTGGAGCATTCACAGGGATCAGGTGATAGTTGGGACCAAGACGGTGAACGTGGGTATCATGATAGGAAAAAACCCTTGCCTGTAACATTTTATCTGGAGAAATGCCAATGCCTGGCACAAGGTTTGCAGGACTGAAGGCTGCCTGTTCCACTTCAGCAAAGTAATTGGTCGGATTTCGGTTCAATACCAGTTTACCTATCTTGATGGGCGGAAAATCGCCGTGAGGCCATACCTTCGTTATATCCAGAATATCAAAACGGTAATTTTCGGCCTGCTCCGGAGTCATTATCTGCATCTCAAGCGTCCATGAAGGATAGTCGCCTCTCTTGATAGCCTCATACAGATCCCTTGTCCCATGATCCGGGTCCGTTCCACTTAATTTCTCTGCTTCCTCACGGGTCAGGTTCTTTATCCCCTGGTCAGTCTTGAAATGATACTGTACCCAGAAATATTCACCCTTATCATTGTACCACTTGTAGGTGTGACTGGAGTAGCCATTCATGTTTCTGAAGGTAGCAGGAGTACCTCTGTCTGAGAAAAGGATAGTGACCTGGTGAATTGATTCCGGCGTCAGGGAAAGGAAATCCCAGAACATGTCGGGATCTTTGCAGTTTGTTGCAGGATTACGTTTCTGTGTGTGAATAAAATCAGGAAACTTCAAAGGGTCACGAATGAAAAACACAGGGGTGTTGTTTCCTGTCAGATCGTGGTTTCCATCTTCGGTGTAGAACTTCACGGCAAATCCGCGTGGGTCACGAGCTGCATCCGCAGAACCTTTTTCTCCCCCGACAGTTGAAAAGCGGACAAAAACTTCAGTACGCTTTCCTACTTCAGAAAGGAACTTAGCTTTGGTGTATTTAGTCACATCTGCGGTCACTTCGAAGTATCCGCCAGCACCTGCACCTTTTGCATGCACTACGCGTTCCGGAATACGCTCACGATTGAAATGACCGAGTTTGTCAAGCAGATGAAAATCCTGCAGAAGAACAGGCCCGCGATTCCCTGCTGTAAGGCTGTTCTGATCATCTCCTATCGGGATCCCAAACCCGGTAGTTAAAACCTTAGAAGACTTATTTTCACTCATTCAGATATCACTCCACACTATTTTATAGGGGTATATTGGTAGATTAATTAAGTATACCATACTGGACTTTTGGATAACTCCAGCAAATTAATGATTAATTATAACTTTTTGTTTATAAATATATTTACGTATACTGCCAATAATCGGGCATAAAACCGAAAAAAGTAAAGTTGTATTATCAGGGATAAAGAAAAAGTGGCGTATCCGTGAGTCATTGACTTCTTTTTCTACATCTTTGAATTCTATTATTGTCTGGGGGGAGTTGAAATTACTTCCGAATTTTATGATTTTGCTGTGATATATGGGCCGGATACCGTAATATTCATCGCAAAAGTATCCGCCTTTCTTATATATTCTATCTCTGGGAATTCGCCTGAGCAAGCTTGAAAATAACTCTATAGTTTTTTGAAACCAATTCTATTACTTTTTGACTCAGGATATTTGATTCTTTTATTTTAAATATATTAAGAGATTATAATATCATGATAAAATTAAAATAAGGAGCATTGGGGATATGCTGGCCAAAGAAAAGGAAATGGACACGGATAGTCCTAAAATTCAAGTAAATGGGCCTTCCCCTCATGATAAAAAACAATCCCACAACCATGGACAACATGGAGAAGGAGAACATCAAGATCATGAGCAGTATGAAGGAATGAAACATGAGCAGTATGAAGGAATGAAACATGAGCAGTATGAAGGAATGAAACATGAGCAGTATGAAGGAATGAAACGTGAGCAGTATGAAGGAATGAAACGTGAGGGTCATGGGCAGCATGAAGGAATGAAACATGAGGGTCATGGGCAGCATGAGGGAATGAAACATGAGGGTCATGAGCCGTCCGATGGGAAAGATCACGGCAATCATCATTCCCACATGCTCGCAGATTTTAGAAAAAGATTCATTGTTTCTTTTATACTGACATTTCCGGTCTTGCTGCTTTCACCTACAATCCAGAGTTTTTTTGGATTTGAGCTTCTTTTTCCAGGTGCGGATTTTCTTACCTTTTTGCTTTCCTCTGTCGTTTATTTCTACGGTGGTTATCCTTTTCTCAACGGTATAAAAGAAGAGCTTGCTGAGAAATCACCTGGAATGATGACCCTTATAGCGATTGCTATCAGTGTGGCTTATTTTTATAGCTCTGCTGTGGTTTTCGGGCTTCCCGGAGGGGTATTTTTCTGGGAACTCGTAACCCTTATCGATGTAATGTTGCTCGGACACTGGCTGGAGATGCGTTCGGTAATGGGAGCTTCGAAAGCCCTTGAAGAGCTGGTAAAGATCATGCCGTCGGTTGCTCACCTGAAAAAAGACGGAGAAACTGTTGACGTGGGAGTTGACCAGCTAAAAATCGGGGATAAGGTCCTGATAAAGCCCGGAGAAAAAGTTCCAGTAGACGGGAATGTTGTAGAAGGAACAAGCAGTGTCAACGAATCAATGCTAACAGGGGAGTCGAAGCCTGTCACGAAAAAGCCGGGAAATGAGGTTATCGGCGGTTCAATTAACGGAGAGGCAGCTCTTGTTGTGAAGGTAGAAAAAACCGGGAAAGACACCTATCTCAGCCAGGTTGTCGAGCTCGTCAGAGCCGCCCAGGAAAGCAAATCAAAAACCCAGGACCTGGCAAACCGGGCTGCGATGTACCTTACAATTATAGCCTTGACTGTCGGAATTTTCACTTTTATTTTCTGGATCTTCTTCGGCCAACAACTTGCCTTTGCGCTGGAAAGAGCAGTGACTGTAATGGTTATTACCTGTCCGCATGCTCTTGGGCTTGCAATTCCTCTTGTGGTTGCGGTTTCAACATCTATTGCCGCAAAATCCGGGCTTCTTATAAGGGATAGGCAGGCATTTGAGAGAGCACGCAGTCTTCAGGCTCTCATTTTTGACAAAACAGGTACACTCACCGAAGGAAGGTTTGGAGTCACGGATATAGTCTCTCTTTCTGGAGAGGAAAATGAAAAAATTCTGAGCCTGGCGGCTTCCCTTGAAGCCAGCTCGGAACATCCTATTGCAGCAGGTATTCTGGAAAGTGCGCGGGAAAAGGGATTGGAAACTCGGTCCGTGAAAGCGTTCAGTTCAATTCCCGGAAAGGGTGTAGAAGGGGAGGTAGAAGGAAAGAAATTCCTTGTTGTGAGTCCGGGTTATCTTGAAGAAAAGGGAATCGCCATTGAAGATGAAAAAATTGAAGAAATTAAAGAACAGGGAAAAACCGTTGTATTCCTGCTTGAAGGAGAGAAAGTGCTTGGAGCCCTTGCACTTGCCGATATTGTCAGGAAGGAGTCGAGAGAAGCAATTTCGAAGCTCAAAGACATGGGAATAAAATGCCTTATGCTCACAGGGGATAATCGCTATGTGGCTGCCTGGGTAGCCAGAGAGCTGGAGCTTGACGATTACTTCGCAGAAGTTCTTCCTCATGAAAAGGCAGAGAAGGTCAAAGAAGTCCAGAAGCAGTACATCACAGGCATGGTTGGGGATGGAATTAACGATGCACCTGCACTTGCCCAGGCTGATGTGGGAATAGCTATCGGAGCAGGTACGGATGTTGCAATAGAAACCGCTGATATAGTGCTGGTTAAAAACGATCCGAGAGACGTTCTTAATATAATCGGGCTTTCCAGAAAGACTTACTCTAAGATGTATCAGAACCTCCTCTGGGCAACCTGGTACAACGTTTTTGCAATCCCTCTTGCAGCGGGGGTACTCTACGGATACGGAATTTTACTAAGCCCTGCTATGGGTGCAGTTCTCATGAGTCTGAGTACCGTAATCGTAGCTATAAATGCAAAAACTTTGAAGATGGGGTGATTAATGCCGGGTAAAATTCACAGTTTGAACAGGTGCCGGTTTTGATTTCTATCGCTTTCATCTCCCCAATTCCAGACGCCTCTCAGGGCGCCGGATTAGATAGTAGAGAAAAGCTCCCACAATATAGGTTAAAACAATAATTATAACCCAGATCAGGCGTGTATTTCCTATATCTGTCTCCCTTTTCACACAGTCAATAAGAATCCATATCCAGGAAACAAAGGAAAGCAGACCAATGAATACGAAAAGAATAAAAACATAAGAAAAGCCGATCATTTTATTAACCTCGAAGTTGCATTTTCAGGCTTATACTTATAAATTAACTTTTTTCTAAAATTATCTATTATAGTGAAAATTTAATACTTAAATATTTGTTTTATTGTGAAACGTTTGATTTTATCCTACATTCGACAGCAAGCACATTCTAAAATTTAAATATCATTAATTGCTATTTTTTGCAGGCTCACTTAAAAACCAGCATCATACGGACTATATATCTAACATTAGTTGTCATTTATCTCATTTATCACAAATATATATTAATTATGTTATGGTTAACATTTAGTAATTTTTGATTTAAATTGAATTTCAAAAGTTCTGAAAAAAAACGATATCAATAGAAAAATTGAATGGATTTTTATGTCGACCTGCCGAAAGCAGGATTTAGTAAAATATATGGCTATCAATGTTCAGTTGCCAAATGATACTGGTTTTTCGTTAGGATCATACTTTTTGTTCACTCGATTTCTGGCAATACAGGTAAAATAGTAAAAGAACATATTGTAGAATGTGAAAGAAAAGTTCAATAGAGAGGTTCTTTAGTCGGATAGAGCTATGAAAGAGAATATTCCCAAAATAGAAAATCAAAGAAATATCCGATGACAATTACTTATGGTAAACCGATATACAGGGATGTATTGATCTCAGGAAAAATTATGACGAATTACATGCTATCATACTATGACATGTTTGATGGATGGATAGGTGCACTCAAATCTTCCAAGAATAAGGATGAGTTAATCAAAGAGTGCGATGCAAAAAATGCCACATTAAATGCATCAAATATAAATTGCGGCGAACACTATGGAGTGCTTGAAGAGAAAGGAGCTTTGTGGATTGAAATATATTGCCCTATGAATAGATTACGAAGGTGAAACTGCAATTATTTGAGAGGTAAACAGGCAATGCCAATCCCGAAAATAATGACAAATAGCATAAGCGCAAAATACACCATATATTCTTGATTACAAAGTTTTCAAATTCTCTTTCTCAAAATTCCCCACTCAATAAGTCTCTTTTCGGTTCCGTTACAAAAATAATTTTACTACCTTTTTGGGCTATAACTATTGCTTTTTGTATAATTACGGACCTGTTTATGTCATATGAATATCCGATTTGTGATGTTTTTCACTAGTT
>NZ_JAVKPK010000100.1:0-9592 GCF_031461075.1 Methanosarcina baikalica
AATCTGTATTTATTAGAAAGACACGAAAAATATATTTAATTCCGAAAATAAAGCTTATTAATTCTTAAAAGAATGATCATTTTCAAGAGCTGATTATAATTAATAATTAAAAATAATTTAATCAGTTTTTTGGAAAAAATATAACTGGAAAAATAGTAAAAATCAAATCAAAGAATAAAACCAATTTGTAGAAAATGGGATTTACTTTTGTCGGCTTTTTTCGGTTAATTTCAGAAAATTAGCAGAAGCAGAAGAGCCAGAGGACTATTTAAAAAATAATAGGACTGTAAGATAAATATTTATAGTCAGTATAAGTAGTTTATATCAATGTAAAAACGTAAAAAAACTATACAGTGGGGAAAAAACATGAAAATCAGAGTCGTTAGTTCAAGAGAAGAAATCTTTACACTTAACCCGAATGAACGTGTCGTTCATCTGGCTTTCAGACCTTCGAACAAGGATATATTTGGACTGGTTGAAACCTGCCCGAAAATCGATGTAATTCAGTTACCTAAATCCTACATGAGTACGGTTTCAAAATCCATAGAAATGTTCCTTGAGATGCAGAAAATCCAGCTTATCGAAGGAGACGTCTGGGGCCATAGGAAGGACATTAACGAATACTACAATATTCCATCCTCAGTGACTGATAAAATAAAGGAGATGAAAACTGAAGGTAAATCCAGTGAGGATATCGAAGCAAAGGTTTCAAGGGAAAGCAAACTTAACCCTGGAATGGTTGCTTATATCATCAGCAAAGAAGCTCCTGCTTGAATTCGTGCAGGAATATACCTTAAATTCACTCTTTACTGGAGATAGATGATCATGCAGAAAGATATTGCATCTTTCTCTGGATCTATCTCCAGCTTGAATTTTTCATTTAAAAAGGCCCTGGAAAATTCCCTGACTTGAGATTTAGCTCATATTTTTCATCTCAGGGGGATTTTACCTTTTTTATCTCAGGAAGGCTACACCTGTCTGTGATTATCCGAAATCGTCGAATTTTTTAAATCTTTGAATATTTAAGGTCCCATGTTCCTGATTTCCGGTTCCAATTTCTGTTTTAATTAATCTGCTTACACTAATACCTGAGTTAATATTACTATTGATTTTTATAAGAGTTAATTAGATAATTTTATGATATCTATTTGAAAACAGGCACCGAAGATATTTGAGAATAGATAAGAGGGAGAATTTTGAATAAGTAATTGTGCAAAACGTGAGTGGACTCCGGCAATTGCCTTCGTGGAGGGAACGCCCACGAGAAAAGACTAAAGCGTACGGAAATCCCTACAGATTTTTATGGTGAAAGATATGGCAAACCAGATGGGAACAAATTACGTCCTGCCTGGAAGGGCAGAATCTTACTGGATGGCAACAACCCCAGGATCAAATTATCCTGTTCTGCCAGGGGATATTCGCGTTGAAGTGGCGATAATTGGGGGAGGAATAGTAGGAATTACTTCGGCTTTTCTTTTGAAGCAAGCGGGAATATCCGTCGCAGTGATCGAGGCAGACAGGATCATAAAAGGGGTTACCGGCTATACGACTGCAAAAATCACATCCCAGCATAACCTGATATATAACAGACTTATATCGGAATTAGGAAGAGGACAGGCGAAACAGTACGCCGAATCTAACCAGGCGGCAATCGAGAAGATTGAGTATATAGTTCGTTCATGGGACATATCCTGCGACTTTGCTCACAAGCCAGCATATGTCTATGCAAGTTCTGAAGATTCTGCACAGAGGATTCTGGATGAAGTTCGAGCAGCCAGGAACCTGGGGCTTCCAGCCTCGTTTGAAGGGAACGTGCCGTTGCCTTTTGAAACGTACGGTTCAGTTCGTTTTAGCCACCAGGCACAGTTTCATCCTCGAAAGTACCTGTGTGCCCTTGCCAGAGAAATTCAGGGTAATGGTTGCCATATCTTTGAAAAAACAAGGGCACTGGGAATAGAAGGAGGAGAGCCCGTGATTATAAAAACTGATCGTGGGACGGTAAGAGCAGAAAATGTCATTCAGGCAACTCATTTCCCTATTGTAGAGAAGCCCGGAGGGTCATACAAAAAACTGTACCAATCAATGTCATATGTACTTGGAATGCGTATTGAGGAGACATTCCCGGATGGGATGTTTATCAATGCCGAGGAACCTGGACGATCCCTTCGCTCCCAGCCTGCAAACGGAAGTGAACTGGTACTTGCAGTTGGCGATGGGCACCCTACAGGGAATGGAAATCCAACACACGAGCACTACAGGCATCTTGAGAATTGGGCCAGATCGATTTATAAAGTACGATCTATTGATTATCATTGGTCAACTGAGGACGTCATGTCTGACGATAACGTGCCAATTATCGGCAGGCTTACTCCAGACAGTGAGCACTCCTATGTGGCAACCGGATTTCAGAAGTGGGGCATGACGACAGGCACTGCTGCAGCAATGATTCTCACGGATACGATTCTTGGCAGGGATAATCCCTGGACTGAGGTATACGATCCTTCAAGATCCCAACAGGTATCCCCATTCGCGGTCCAGAAAGAGATCTCCATGATCGAACCAGATCAGGGCATGGTTATTGAAAAAAGAGAGGAAAAGGTGGCAGTATACCGGGACCCGCAGAGTGTACTTTATACATTAAATCCTGCCTGCAGACACATGGGATGCTTTGTCACCTGGAATGATGCTGAGAAAACCTGGGACTGCCCCTGTCACGGTTCCCGTTACAGTGCCAGAGGAGAAGTAATTCAAAGTCCTGCAGTTTATGGGCTTCTGGAGAAGAAGATAAAGGAGTGAAACTAGTGTCGCGTCATTCCTCAAGGATTGAAAAATTCTGAATGGTTGTAATCGATTTTATACGACATTTTACTGCTGATGCGACACTAGTAGAGAGAGTGAAAAGACTAAGGGAAGGAGAAACTGAATAAACGGAAAAATTGTCTTGAAATTTCAGCCCTCTCTGCTCATATTGATAAATAACCACCGGATTCCAGGAGAATCTGTCTAAATTTTTAGTAAACTTTCTCAGAAGTTAGTTATGCGTATTTATTTCAGACTAACTCTTTAAGTCATGTAAGTAATCCAGTCAGCTCTTCTTGAATATTTTTCTGTATTTTTTCGGAAAATTCAAGTGGACTGAATTAGGTTACTAGGGAGGTAAAAATCCCAGCATTACCTACGATTCAATTTTTCGTTACCCACTAATTATGAGGGCCTGCTGTACTATATTTATAAAGTAATTCATCTTAACCTTTCTCACCCCCGATTCTATAACTCATAGTCTATTTTTTTAGTAATTCCCAATTCGGAAGTTTCTTCTTACGTAAAATTTCCAAAATATCCGTACGGAACACCTTATAATTTTTATAAACTATTGTGTTCGCTCCGATTCTCTATTCTCCAATCAATCCGAGAAAGAAAAATTTTTTCTATATAGTATTTTTCAAACCGTCCATGAATACGGATATGAGGTTGTAAGTGAAAAAAAATTTCTTTGTAGATTACAAACTTATTTTTTGGAGGAGAAACAGGAAGCTTAGAATGGAAATATTTTATCTTTATAATTCAGATTCTTTAAATTCACAAAATAATTGCCCAAAATCCTTTTTTTTCATACCCTCAAAAACCCGTAAAAATCTAAAATAAACACGCACTGTATAAATTTTCGTGTAAAAATACCAAAAATATTTTATAATAGGACTGCGTAGATCTTGGATGTCAACTCAGGAATTCAATGATAGGTGAATGAAAACTTTTTAAAAAGACGAGTTGGCCTGGCTAAAGGCCGTGATTATTAAGTCCGGAGGTATTGACCAGAAGGAGTAAAATCCTATGGTTAGTAACAAATTTTGAGTTGTAGAAGTCAAAGCTTCTCATGTCCGGCCACCTCCAATGACCAGTCCCTAGAAGGAGATTGGAGAGTGGATACTCTGTGTGCAACGTGTCCGCCCACATAAATCGCAGAGAACCGAATTGGATAGGTTCAAAAATATTACGCAGACGTAATACAGATTTTGAATAACAGCATAGACCCGACCTAATTAGAGAGTTCGGTACAGAATCGAATCCCATACAGAATCGATCCAGGTACAGAATCGATCTGATTAGATAGTTCGGAAAAAAACTATTACGAGTACGTAATATAGAATTTTGGGAATAAGTATACAATTACCCTATGAAATTTTGATTGTACTTAAAGTCCCTATAGATCCAACCCAAAGGTAATACGATGTTAAAAAGGAAGCTGGGAACCCTATTCCTGGCAACATACCTTATTTTAACAACCGTATTGGCTTTGGGAAAAAGATACAACTACCCTAAAGTTTTTGAGTAAACTCAAATTCTAAAAACCCAACCCAAAGGTGATACGATGCTAAAAAGACAGCTAGGAACCCTATTCTTAGTAACCTGCCTTATTTTAACAACCGTACCGGCTGTATTAGGCGGCCAGGACACAAAAACAATAACTGTTGCCGGAGATGGAAGCGGAGACTACAACTGTGATGGAAAAGAAGATCACGTGCAAATTAACCAGGCACTTGAAGATGCAGCAAATAATCCAGGCACAACTGTGCACCTTAAAGGCCCATTCACATATGTTATAGGCGATTCTCTTAAGATCGGCAGCAGCACGGTCCTTGAAGGAGATTCCAGTGTAACAGTTAAACTTGCCCCAGGACTCCCTGTATGGGGTGGGCGCGAGAGCAGCATTGCAGAGAAAAAAGCTATGCTTATGATTAAAGGCAATTCTGCAACCGATGTTACAATAAAAGGCTTTACTGTTGATGGTAGTCAGAGTGACTATTATTCTGGTGTTAAGCTTGGAACTTCCTGCTACAACATGGCAACATTCATAGGCGTTAATGGCCTAACAATTAAGAATGTTACATTCCAGAACGGATGTAATGATGCCATGCTTATTTCAAAGTCCAGCAACGTAACGATAGACACAGTAACCGTAAACAAATGTGGTCACGACGGCATATATGCCTATCACGTAACTGGCATTACAGTTAAGAATTGTAAATTTATTAACCGGACTAATTCGTCCTGTAGATTTGATTCTGTTGCCGATGGAGTGTTTACAAATAATGATTGTACCACATCTGGCGGTGGATATGCAGGCTTGGAATTACAGGGAACTCTTAAAAACATAGAAGTTTATGGCAACAATTTCCATGATTTAGCTGCTCCTGGAATAGTACATCTAAATACAAAAGAAACCAATGTAAATATTCATGATAATGTGATCGCTTGATCCCATTAACTGACATTGCAAAAAAGAAAGTATATTCTTAAGTACAGTCGGGTCCACGTTACGTGTTTGAGAATAACATATAGGACTGACGCAGTTGCCTGCTTTGCAGGCAACTTTTTAATTTTCACAATTTTTACACTAAGGAATACGTTCGTCTTTTTAGAAATTGATTAACAGCATTTCTTTTAATGCTCCACTTTGTTTCAAACCATGTAATTCCGTTTTTTATTATAATTTCAAATCTTAGAAATGCTCTTATTGTCATCACAATGTATGCTCTCTGCACATTATCTCTCCTCGCCTGACATCGCTCTACTTCACAAAATTGTTTTATTTCACTATGATATTCTTCAATTTCCAGGCTTTATTACCAACTCTTTCTTTTTGATCCCTGCATGTCCAGTACATCTGTAGCCCAATATTACATGTCACCATCTTTGGAAACTATCCAAACGGAGACTGCCTCTTACGGAAGCGAGTAAAAGAGCCATAAGATGACTATTCGAGTCAAAAAATACACCTAGAAACTTCTGTACAGCTAAATACTCGCGAAGAAGCAATGAGAAAGTTGATGTATTCGATGTCTGTCGCTGCCAGGATGTTCGAAGATGAACATGACATGGTTGACCTGATCATTGCCCAAGCACACGAAAATGAGCTCATGTATGTGCTATTTCCTTTTTGAAAAGAGAAGACAAATTTACGGTTACAATCAGACTAATAAAGTGGAGCCATACCCGAATAGGTTCACTGAGGCACTATTTGGTATATGTAAAATATTATATTTAGAATTAGTTAAAATCAGCAGATTTATATTAGTTTATTTTTAATTCTCACGCTGTTAAGGTGATTTACCTGAAAAATCTCACTATGGGCAAATAAATTCTTTGAATAAGAACATGCCCTCGAATTCGTACATTCACCTGGGCATCCAGTGTAAATATTTACCTAATTATAATAGAAGTCTTGCCCAAAACTTCTTTTAATTGACGGAGGAATTGGAATAAAAAAATTAACCGCTTTGTTAGTAACTTTTCTAATTTTAGTGTTAATATCGGGTATCGGAGCTGCGTCTGACATTATCGTCAAGCCAGGAAATTCAATTCAAACCGCTGTGACAAATTCGGCGTCAGGCGACGTAATAACTGTAAAACCTGGTACATATACCGAAAATATCAAAGTAATCAAAAATGGTATTACAATAAGGTCAGAATCCGGAAACCCTGATAACACAATAATAAAAGCCAAAAGTTCGGGTGCCGATGTACTTTTCCTACAGGGAAACAACATAAAAATAACTGGGTTTAAGACTGTAGGAGCAACCAGATCCAGCTACTCAGGAATCTGTCTGTCATCATGCAGTAACTGTATAATCGAGAACAATAAACTTTCGGACAACTCGTATGGAATCTATGTCCTGCGCTCCAAAGGAAATCAGATTTCAAAGAATACGGTTACAAATGATGGAGAATATGGGATTGTTCTTGGAACTGCCACAGACAATACTCTCTCAGGGAATACGGCATTTAATAATGGTCGTGGAATTCATGTTGGCAACTCGGACGGCAACAAACTCTCAGGCAACACCGTTCGAAACAACAATGCTTATGGTCTGTATGTCTGTCCCAGAAGCGATAGTAATCTGATTTACAACAATTATTTCAATGATGCTAATATGGCCATTAAAAACGGGATCGGAAACGCCTACAGCATCAAAAAAACAGCAGGTACTAATATTGTAGGTGGACCGTATAAAGGAGGTAACTTCTGGGGAAAACCTGATGGTACAGGATTCTCTCAAACTGCAGCGGACAAAGATGGAGATGGGATTTCCGATTCCGCGTATAAGAGTATAACAGGCAGCACCTATTCTGACTATCTGCCTTTAGTTAATTCTAAATCAGGAACAGGAAAGCCTGTTGCTGCAGTCTCTGCGTCCCCAACATCAGGAAATGCACCATTAAGCGTTGCCTTTACTGACAAAAGTACAGGATCGCCAACTTCATGGAAATGGACTTTTGGAGATGGAACCACTTCGACAGCCAAGAATCCAACACATAAATATTCTGCAAAAGGGAGTTACACAGTAATACTTACGGCAACCAATGCTGCAGGAAGTAATACGGTAACAAAATCCAATTATATAACAGTTACAGGAGTTACAAAACCTGTTGCTGCAGTCTCTGCGTCCCCAACATCAGGAAATGCACCATTAAATGTTGCATTCACTGATAAGAGTACAGGATCACCAACTTCATGGAAATGGAGTTTCGGAGACGGAACGAGTTCAACTGTAAAGAGTCCAACGCATAAATATTCTGCAAAGGGGAATTATACAGTAACACTTACGGCAACCAATGCTGCAGGCAGTAATACGGTAACAAAATCCAATTATATAAAAGTAACAACATCAGCAAAACCTGTTGCTGCAGTTTCTGCGTCCCCAACATCAGGAAATGCACCATTAAATGTTGCATTCACTGATAAGAGTACAGGATCACCAACTTCATGGAAATGGAGTTTCGGAGACGGAACGAGTTCAACTGTAAAGAGTCCAACGCATAAATATTCTGCAAAGGGGAATTATACAGTAACACTTACGGCAACCAATGCTGCAGGCAGTAATACGGTAACAAAATCCAATTATATAAAAGTAACAACATCAGCAAAACCTGTTGCTGCAGTTTCTGCGTCCCCAACATCAGGAAATGCACCATTAAATGTTGCATTCACTGATAAGAGTACAGGATCACCAACTTCATGGAAATGGAGCTTTGGTGATGGAACAACTTCGACAACTAAGAATCCAACGCATAAATATTCTGCAAAAGGGAATTACACAGTAATACTTACGGCAACCAATTCTGCAGGAAGTAATACGGTAACAAAATCCAATTATATAAAAGTGACCGCGACTTCGCAAACTCCGGTTGCAAACTTCTGGGGCTCTCCACTCTCAGGAAAAGCACCACTGAATGTCGTATTTACGGATACCAGCACAGGCTCTCCAACTTCATGGAAATGGAGTTTCGGAGACGGAACTAGTTCAACGGTAAAGAGTCCAACGCATAAATATTCAGCAGCAGGAACTTACACGGTAAAGCTGACAGCAAGTAATGCAGCAGGGAGTAATACCAAGACAAAATCAAGTTATATAAAAGTGACAAAAGTCTAAACGCGCTATAAAAGTCAGTTTTACTGACTAAAGAAGATTCATCCCATGTCTGAAAAGTGGACCACTTAGAAAAACGAATAAAAAGGTAACTATTCAGCTTGGAGCAAATAACCTCAATAGCCATCTTAATAAGATTCAATGGACAAATTTATCTGAATTAGTTTCTGTTAATTGATGGCCATTGATTACTTTTTTTATTTTTATCTAAGTTAATAATCAAAAGTATCTATTACATCAAAATCGAGATCAACCAACTTATTTTTGGTAGGCTGGATAGTTACGAAAATAGGAAAATTAAAAGAAGAAGAGGTATCCTCTTCAAATTATATGGGTAAAAGTACGTTTTATATATCTATTAAAAATTTAAAAATTGTGATAAAACTTATTGCCTATTTTATAGTTAGAAAACTTTCCCTTGAAACAGAGTAGAGAAATATATTATTTTCTCGTTCTAATATTTATAGTCAGCTTCGTCTCACTTTTTCTTCTTACTCCCAACTTCGAGTTATACATTGAAATTAACGCGTGTTTTTGAGATAATTTACTGATTATTTAGAAATCAACCAGCAGTTGGTAAATAAAAAGAGTACACGAATTCAAAATAAAAAAATGTTCAATTGAATTAAATAAACTAAAATGCTGTCTTACAGTTAAATTAAGACTATATTGATTTTTATTTAGTTGAGATTATATAGAAAGCAATATAAAATGGGAATGTTTATATTGGTTTATTTTTAATTCTCACGCTGTTAAGGTGATTTACCTGAAAAATCTATGGGCAAATAAATTCTTTGAATAAGAACATGCCCTTGCATTCTTACATTCACCTGGGCATCCAGTGTAAAACATTTACTTAGTTATAACAGAAGTCTTGCCCAAAACTTCTTTTAATTGACGGAGGAATTGGAATAAAAAAATTAACCGCTTTATTAGTAACTTTTCTAATTTTAGTATTAATATCGGGTATCGGAGCTGCGTCTGACATTATCGTCAATCCAGGAAATTCGATTCAAACTGCTGTGAATAATTCGGCACCAGGAGACGTAATAACTGTAAAACCCGGTACATATACCGAAAATATCAAAGTAATCAAAAATGATCTTACAATAAGGTCAGAATCCGGAAACCCTGATAACACAATAATAAAAGCCAAAAGTTCT
>NZ_JAVKPK010000101.1:0-9098 GCF_031461075.1 Methanosarcina baikalica
AAAGACGAAATAATGGGATATCTGTTATTGAATATTAATTGTATTAGAATTTCAATTGAAGATAAAATATTGGACATTGAGTTTATTGTTGAACCGTTGGAGGATGCGAATAAACAAGCAATGACAAGATTGGGAGCTTTAAGAGCTATTTTTCCATTTTGCGAGAAGTATCAGTCAAGAGGAATATGGATACTTCCTTTTGGACAAATACCCTCTTACGATCCCTCCATAAAGGATATCTCGGAAGAGAATTTACGTATTAAGTCAGATGTCCAAAAAAATATTATTTGGACTAACATTGTAGAAGGTCAATACTGTCTGACTAGTTTATATGAGTACGAAAAGGTATGGTATGATTTTCGGATAGATAATTTAAAGTTCATCAAAAATATTTCGAATTTATTCAAGGCATTTATTGAAGGAAAATTCAAAAAACATATGAATGGGCACGAAGAGCTAAAATATAGATTAGAGAATTTCTTCAAAGATTTTCCTACTCTTTCAAAAGAATTAAAAGATAATTTCTCTGAAGAACTATGGAATCAATTAACAAAGGAAAAATCTCCACTCACAAATGAAAAATATCCATTAAAAAATTGGTTTTTTTATCTTAATAATTTCTTCCATCAAATATCAGTATATACAGATAATAAAGATACTAAAAAAGGGAAATTGGCTGTATCTAATTTAAACGATTCTCAAAAGTACCTTACAGGAATGCATAAAACTTTTGAATCCTTTTTCGATGTTTCTTACGATTACTTCAGTGCAAAATCTCTCGACGAAGAAGAACTAAAAGCTTATAATTTACTAGCTGATTTGTTAAATTTATGGATCAATGAGCCACCCAGGGTAAAACCTAAAAACGCTTTGAGTTACATTCGACAAATGAAAGAGTTTCAGCAGAAAAAACTTATTTGTCAATTGAATGAAGTTTTTGCCCCTCTGAAATCAACAGGTATGACCATCATAATACCTGAAAATATTTACGTTGATCATCCATTCAGATATTTAATTTTTGCGTTCTCTGTGAAAGATCCGCGCCATATCGAAAGAGAATTAATGATTATTTTTGAATCATTACTTGAGCTCAAAGAGATAGCTCATTTCTTTTATCTTGTTCCTCTATATGAAAAAGCACTTTTTTGTAGTGAAGGATATAAAATAAACTCAGATTTGCTATCTCAATTCAAAGAAGACAACATTAAGGACCGGGAATCCATAACATTTCAACCAATTCCTAAAAACTTAATGGGTTACTTACCCACTTTGGAATTTAAAAATTCTTCTGTGTACCAAATTCAAATAAAAATATATGAATTATTGGGTATGGTTGAAATATTAAAGAAGACAAAAGATATCATTGAACCATTAAGTTATAAACAAAACAAATATATTCTGGAATTATATAAGCACCAGCAAAATCGCTATATTAAAAAGGAAAAAGAATTAGAAATGTTATCACTCGAAACAAAAGATTATTTTCTCAAAGAGTTTTCTTCTCAATCAAAAGAACCTTACTTTAAAGTATTGTATGATTTTTTGGCTTTAATTGAAATATCATTGAAAGAGAATAAATTAGATGAATTCTATTGGAAATTAGATGTTAAACAAATAGTTAATGCAATAGATTTGTTAAAATAAGTACTAAGGTCACACCACAAAACGGAAAAAATCGTACGCTAAGTATTTTGATCGTAGGTGCTCACGCGAATATAACCAAAAGTGTGACCGCTAATTTTTACATCCCTTCTTCGCATAAAAGTTTCAAGACAACGTCTCTAACATTAGGACTTACGCGGTTGAAATGACAACTCAATAGCATTAAACCTTCAACTGCTTAAAATATGCCTTTAACCGTAACGTCTATTGTGCTTTATTTTGCATCTCAAGTGCGTAAGTCCTAAACATGTTAATAACAGCTAACAAACAATGAAATCAACTTAATTCTAACACAATTATTTTCAGTTCAATCCTTATAATCGCTTTCTTACTTTGATAAAGTTCAATACCCATAATTATTACCTGTTATTTCCTGCCGGGCATAGGGTATGGTCAGTAAACCAGAAACACTTCTTACATCCGGAGCACGTGTTTAGAGGCTCGCTGTTTATCACATGATTGGCAAATTCAGGGTCAGCTAACATGCCCCTGCCAATAGCAACAAGATCCACATAATCATTTTCAATTAAGAACCGTATCTGTTCTTCGTTGCGGATTTCATTGACTGCGATAACTGGAATATTTACTTCTTTTTTGATCTTACAGCCGCTATAGGCCATAGGACTGCATATGAAACCTTCCGGAACCGGATTTGTTGGAGGTTGCATGCCAAATGAAATGTGCAGTAAATCAATCCCGGCTTTCTCAAAGGCTTTAGCTACTTCAATGCCGTCCTTGCTTTCCGGGAGATACTCACCCATGCGCACGCTGACAATAAAATTTTTATGAGTATTGTTCCGAATCTCCGGGAGAATTTTTGTTAAAATCCGTGCCCTGTTTAGAGCGTCGCCGCCGTACTGGTCTGTTCTGCGATTGTAAGAAGCATCAATAAACTTGCATAAGGTAAATCCGTGAGCAAAATGATATTCAACGCCTTCAAAACCCATTTCACAGGCACGGAGAGCTGCCTGCTTCATATTCATCTGCATCGAATGAATTTCTGCAGCTGATAACTCATTAATGTCCATATTGCCGCAATGAAGCTGCATCATTATTGTTGCACCATATTCATGGCAGTTGGTCGCAATTTGCTTTAAAGCTGCAATATCCGCTTTTGACCACATGCCTGTGGAATCTACAGCCCCAAAAACGCTGGTGGCCTGCACAATAATAAGACCTGCACCACCTTTTGCCCGCTTCGCATAGTGTTCGATGTGCTGCTTGCCATAATAAGATCCATCATCTCCCTGAAAGGAAAAAGTAACCATAGGAGCCATTACAATTCGATTTTTAATGTGATTCCCACGAATCACTAATTCGTCTGTTATCTTAGCCATTTTATTTCCTCGCTAATTTCTTTTTTTGCAGGATTTTTGTATGGTCTTATCTATGTTTTCTGCTAACTATCAGGTTTATGGTTAGCAGCGCTCCTTTGAGATTTGACTTTTGCCGCAAAAATTCGGATTATGAAAAAAAAGGTCGCAATTTTGCTGAATTCCCGATTTATATATCCATCAATGTTGAATGAAGGAAGTGATGCCAAGAGCAGAACTTACCAGAGACGAATTCATTAAGAAAAAAAGGTCTCTTACGGAGTAATATTAATGTCAGGAACAGAACTTACTGAAAATGAACTGATCGAGGAAAGAATCGACCTATCACGGGCTACATGTCCCAACAGGGAGCAACGGGCAAACGGTATAAATGTCTGGTACGGAAAAGCAAGCGATCTTGCAAAAGAAGCCCGTTCAGGCTGCCTGAGACAAAGAGAGCGTAATTTTCAGCAGTCAAGCGGTTGTGTTCTGAACTTCTATCTTTCAGTAAGGATTGGAACAATACGCGATGCTGTAGCTATATATCATGCACCTGTAGGCTGCTCGTCTGCAGCACTCGGCTACCGTGAACTCTATCGGCATGTGCCTGTTGAACTTGGCCGTCCTGCGAATTTTGATCTCCACTGGGTTACGACAAATCTTGGGGAAAAAGATGTAGTTTACGGTGCTGGTGACAAACTTGGTGAAACAATAATAGAAGTTGAAAAACGGTACAACCCAAAAGCGATCTTTATACTTACATCCTGTACTTCAGGAATAATTGGAGAGGACATTGAAGGTGTTGTTGCAAAATACCAGCCTCAGGTGAAGGCAACAATAGTCCCTATCCATTGTGAAGGCTCACGTTCAAAACTTGTCCAGACCGGCTACGATGCTTTCTGGCACGCGGTCTTAAAATATCTTGTCAAAAAGCCGGAAAAGAAACAGAAGGATCTCATAAATGTAGCGAGTATGCTCTCGTACACCTGGCAGGACAGACTGGAGATAAAACGCCTGCTTGGAAAGGTTGGTCTGAGAGTTAACTTCATCCCTGAATTTGCATCAGTGGAACAGCTTGAGACGCTCTCAGAAGCTGCAGTTACAGCTCCCATCTGTCCCACTTACACTGACTATCTCGCACGCGGGCTTGAACAGGAATACGGAGTTCCTTATTTCCTCTATCCCTCCCCTATGGGAATTGCCAATACTGATGAGTGGCTAAGGACGATTGCAAAACACACTGGAAAAGAAAAGGAAGTAGAAGCCCTTATCGAAGAAGAACATAAAAAGTGGCTTCCTAAACTGAAAGCAATCAGACATGAATTTGAAAACTTCAAAGGCAATGGAGAGAAGGTAGAAGTGCTGGGTGCGCTTGGCCAGGGAAGACTTCTGGCACAGATACCGTACTTTGACGAACTTGGCCTTAAATCCTCAGCTGCAATGTGCCAGGACTTTGACAACTTAATCCTTCAGGACCTGGAGAAGTTGCTCGCCCAGATAGGCGACTTTGACATCCTGGTAAATACATTTCAGGCTGCAGAGCAGACACATATCACAAATCAGCGGAACCCCGATATTGCAATGACCTGTCCGTTTCAGGGAGGCGCGTTTAAGCGCGATAAAGGTGTTACAAGGGTGCATGCCTTAAGGTCGGATGCACATCCCTGGAGTGCCCAGAGTGGCTATACAGGAGCTATCGCATTTGGAAATTTCCTTTTGCAGTCATTGAAAAGTCATTCATATCAGAGAACTATGCTTGAAAAGACCAGAAGTACATACAAAGACTGGTGGTACAAACAGCCGAATTCGCTGTATTATCTTAAAGCAGAGGACTAAACCAGGTGTAATCATGGTAACAGGTGAATCTTTACAACCAACTAATCTTATTTCAGGTGCCATCGAAGCACCGCGTTATTCCTGTGCGTTCGGAGGGGCATATTCAACTGCCGTTGGCATATTTGGAGTTGTTCCTATACTTCATTCCGGGGCAGGATGTGGAATCGGACAACTATTTGGCCAATTTTACGGAGGCGGCCAGAATGCCGGAGGTCCCTACGGCGGAACAAGCACCCCATGTTCCTCTTTAGTTGAGGAGCACGTGATTTTCGGCGGTGAGAAAAAACTTGCAAATCTTATTGAGTCAACGGCAGAACTTGTAAATGGGGATTTGTTGGCAGTCATCTCCGGCTGCGTCCCTTCACTTATTGGAGATGATGTGGGATCGGTTGTCAGAACGTTTAAGGAAAAGAACCCCGACATTCCAATCATACATGTGAATACCTCCGGATTTGCAGGAACTTCATACGATGGCTATGAGCATTTTTTCAATGCTGTAATCGATCAGTTTCTCGAAAAGACTCCAAAAGAGAAAGGATTGGTTAACGTATTCGGAATAGTTCCTTCTCAGCATATATTCTGGAAAGGGGAGGCAAGAGAGATAAAAACGCTTCTTGAAAAAATAGGCTTAAAGCCGAATCTGATAATAGGAGAGTTTGACACTCTTGAGAATCTAAAAAAAATTCCGGCTGCTGAATACAATATTGTCCTATCATCCTGGATTGGACATAAAACGGCAAAGAAGCTGGAAGAAAAGTTTGACACTCCCTACATCTCCTTCCCAGGTGTGCCGATCGGACCCAAGCAAACTGCAGAGTTTCTGAGAGTCCTCGGAGAAAGGCTAGATGTCTCAGTAGACGTTATCGAAAATCTGATTGCTAAAGAGGAAAGGCGGGCATACAGATTTGCAGAATACGTTGGCGATATACTTTTGATCGTCAGACCACATCCGTATCTTGCGGTTGTTGCCGACAGTAATTCGGCTGTAAGCATCACAAAATACCTTGCAAATGAGATGGGATATCTGCCTGAAATTGTCCAGATAACGGATAATCCACCTGAGGAAGCCCGTGAATTAATAAATGAGGAGTTGACAACCGGCCTTGAAACTCCGGCCTGGCCTGAAATAATTTATGAAGTAGACGCGTACAGGATTCGGCAGAATTTAAAAGACAGGAATTTCTTATTTCTGCTTGCAAGTTCTCTCGAAAGTAATATAACCGGTCCTGAATTCAATGCCATACATCTGACGGTTTCATTCCCATCATATGACCGCGTTGTACTTGAGCACAGTTACGCAGGGTTTAGTGGAGGGCTTACTTTGATGGAAGATATTATGAGTAAATACGCCGGACCGCTGTGAGTGGATTTTCATTCCCCTCACAACTCCTTTTAAAGAATTGACAATTTAAATCCGATGTACACTTCGTACTCAAAGATTATCAAATTATTGCAGCTTGACATTCTATGCCACATATTTCGGAGCTAACCGATAAGTCATGGATTAAATGGATTTAAGAAATTGAATATATGTATTTTAAGTCAATATATAACAATTTATATATAAAATTACAGTTGTTTGAAAATCCATGGAGCATTGTACATGAAACATGGAGCATTGAATATGAAAATTAGAGAACGCGGCATGTCCGGAGAAAATCTATGGGAAGACTTTTTTAAGCCAGATCTTGTCCAGGCAACATACTTACATCTTAAAACACAGCATGCCAATCTGGGAATTGCGCTCGGGTGTTGTGGAGGACCATCCCAACTGATTGGAAAAACTGACTATGCCAATCAGATAACAGCGCAACTTGAGCAGGACATAAAGTGTCTGGGCGCGTCCGAAATTATTGTGGCTTGCCCGTACTGTTACAAACGTCTTTCTGAACGATTGACTGATCTCAAGCCAGTCTCTCTTTATATGGTGCTATCTGAAGCTGGTGCCAAATTTCCAGAAAAGGGAAACAGTACCTACTCTATTCATGACCCCTGCTCTGCACGCGGTCAACCGGAAATTCAGGACGCTGTACGCTCTTTGATTTCGAAAGCAGGATATACAATTGATGAACAGCCTCACACGCGGGATAATACCCACTGCTGTGGAATGGGTGGAATGGTGTTTCTAGTGAATGCAGATGTAGGTGCAGCAAAAACAGAGAGGACAGTACGAGAATCTCTGCACGATCTGGTTACCTATTGTGCAACCTGCCGTGATATATTCTCCGGTCAGGGAAAGAAATGTATCCATTTGCTTGATCTATTATTCAACAAAAATGCGGCTGAACAGGCAGCAAAAGTTCCCAATGCTCCGGAAGTTGCAACGAGAAATCTGAAAGTTTTGAACCGCTGGGTAAGGGGTTTAGCGAAGGAAATAAAGCATGAGTCAGTTTTGAATCCATGGCCAGGGAATTTAACGGAGGAAATAAAACATGAGTCTAAATAACCAACCTGTGCGTGGAATCATCCCTGTCCTTTGTGTAATTATCTCATCAATAATCTTTATTGAAATTGGCCAGGGTACCTTTGGAATTAATCCGGATATGCTCAGTGTGTATGCCCTATTCTTTGTCTGGACTGCATTCATAGTTTCGCTCGCTGGAGACTGGCCATTGGCGAAGATAAGGCAGCCTTTGCGAGGGATTTCTTATCTGGCGATCTGTCTGGTGATTGGGATACTGCATCCATTGGTGATTTCATGGCTTGGATATGGACCTGAAACCTATTGGCCACTGATATCGAATCTTTTCCTTGGAATTGGAATCATTATCGCCTTTGAGAATCCTCTTGTTAATGGTTTTTCCCAACCGAAAGCTGTCTTTTTCAACGTTCTCTTCTGTTATGTTTTTGCCATAATCCTTATGGTGGGATATGGCTTTGTTCCATCTATCTGGTTCGCGATGTTCGTTTATTACTTCTTTTGGGTAGAGAAGTGGCCACTGCAACAGATCGCCCAGCCGGTGAAGGGAATTTTGGCTTTTACAGTGTTAGGATTCTTAAGTTTGATCTTCTGGCAGGCCTACAGCCTGGCAGGTACTAATTTTTTTAAACCCGAGGGAGGGCTCTTCTTTGTCCTCTTTGTGTGGTGGCTCGTTATGTTCTCATGGAATATGGAGACGTGGCCGTCTCAGAAGGTTGCTCAGCCGGTAAAAGGGATTATCGGCCTCATGATATCTCTGGTTCTGACAGGCCTATCATATATCATAATCTTGAAGGTTTCTGGGATAGATCCGGGCACCGCCGGAAGTATAGTTTGGATCTTTATTTCCTGGCTCTATACATGGGATATTGTCCTTGCCAAATGGCCAGCAGATCAAAGTTCAGGACTGAATCAGAGCTCAGAGCTGACAGAGCTTACCACAGCATAAATGGGTTTGCCTCCTTCGGAGGCCCCAAAATCTTCTAAAATCAGGATTTCTCTATTTTAGATTCTACAGAATCTCAAAATACAAAAACTAATATCATTAAGCTAATATCTGTTTCAATGAAACTTACGAACTTGAGTGAAAGATCCATTTATGAGTAATAAAATATGATATGTTGAAGTTCTACAGACGCATGCTTTCTGACGCTGGTTTATTAGTTCAATTGTGTAAATATTTCAGTTAAATTAAGTTAGTTTGGTTCAGCAATTTTTCTTATTACATCCAGCATCCCATCAGATTTAAGAGGTTTTACTATAAAACCCATGGTGCCTATTTTCATTGACTCCGTTATCAGGGCCTGCTGCCCAAAAGAAGAACACATTACCATTTTTGCGTCAGGATCCATAACAAGAAGTTTTTTCAGTGCCTCTTTCTCATCCATATCCGATGTAATTACATCTATAGCAGGTGTAATAATATCCATTAAAACAAGATCCGGTTTTATCTCCAGGTATGTTTGAATTGCTTCCTCTCCGTCAGCCATTTCAGCAACTACTTCATGTCCATGCTTCAATAGAGTATCTTTGATTACCATTCGCATAAATTCGGCATCGTCTACGATCATAACTCTTGCCATTTATTTGCCTTCTTTTTTATATTTCTTAAAAGAACTGTAATATTATATGATTTTCACTCATATTTTTTGGTTGAATACCCCCACTACTTGCTTGTGGATGGCAACTTTCCAATAAATCAACGGAACTTAACTATTTTATATTTTTTGGTCCGTGTTACGGAAAAGTGCATCCGCTACTTGCAACATGTTATACCAGTCCAATTTAATTTTAATTTAAAATGAATTGATAGTTACCAACCGCGTTCCTGCAAGGCTTCTCCTGTAGGGATCATGTCTGCACTGATA
>NZ_JAVKPK010000102.1:0-8957 GCF_031461075.1 Methanosarcina baikalica
TTCTGGTTTGCTGTTACAGTTATAGTGACTGTAGTCGAATTGACTACTGTACCATTGAATATACCTGATGCAAACGCTGAATTGGTCACAGAACCGCCTGGAGTCTGGTTTGCTGTTACAGTTGTAGTGACTGTAGTTGAATTAACTACTGTACCATTGAATATACCTGATGCAAACGCTGAATTGGTCACTGAACCGTTATCAAGGTCAGACTGAGTTATCGTGTAATTAGCTGTTCCTATAACGCTTTGTCCAGGTATCAGGTCTTCAGCTGTTATATTCACGGTTCCTACTTTGTTGTCTGTAACCGTAATAGGTCCTGCAATGTTTACGTTTCCGGAGTTAGTTACATTGTAACTGTAGGTAATTGTCTGTCTTGCTGTAGAATAATTTGCAGGAGATGCGGATTTATTTATTGTCAGTTTTGGATTATGTACTGCAGGTACTGGGACATCACCTATAAACGGGTATAGGTGAAGCTCAGCAGAGCCTGGCATTGTCATCGATTTAGCAATCAGGTTTCCTTCCACATTTCCATTTGCATAAGTGAAATTAGCATATGGAGCTAGGAGGCTTCCTTTCCAGCTAACGCTCGACATTGACATGTTTGTCATATTATAGAAATTCCAGATAGCAGTCTGCCAGGCATTTCCACCATTATTACCATTGAAATTCATGTTACCAAAATATCCCGGTGGAGTATGTGGGAGGGAATCTGTTGTCCCTTCGACATTTATAATAACGCTTGAGCCTGATGGAACTACCAACTGAATCTCACCGGTGCCTTGCCACTGTACATTTGAAACGAAGAAAACGTTAAGGCTCGAATTCGTGCCTGTTAAATCTAACCTGCCCCAAGACTGAAGAATAACCGTCGTTCCTGGTGTTGCTGGCAAGCTGGCCCAGTATGAAGATAAGGATTTAAGGTAAATTTCCTCAGCAGTAAAGTTGATTGGAGTGCTTGGATTAAGCAAAACACCGTCGTCAATAGTTACACTCGTATGGCTGACGGTTCCACCCACGCACATATTACCATGGAACAGCTCACCATTGTTCCAGGTCGAATTGCCCCCTACAACCATTCCAATCCCTGCCGGGTTTCCACCAGCAGGCAATGAACTTCCTACGCCAAAACTCGAAAGTGTGGTATCGCCCCCTACGGCAAAAGCACCTTCAACGTCTCCTCCATTATGCAGTACATTCTTAAATATAAAGCCGTTGTAATTTTCGGCTGTTCCGAATGGATTTGTACTAGCAGTTACTGGTATTGTTAATAAAAATATTCCGATTATCAACAAAATTATGTGTCGCATATTGTATCGCATATTTATACCTCTTTGAGCATATCCCAAAACTCAAAATTTGAGGAGACAAAACGATATTAATAAGTCTCCAAAATTTGTTTTTGAATCGCACCTTTTGAGTGACTCATCAGAGTTTGAATCATGTAAAAATCCCAAATAAATCCTGATCTTATGAGAATAAATTGGGTTTTAGGACTGTTTGATAATTAGGTAATACAAGAACGGTGTAAATTTATCCACGATGAATATTGACACACGTGTATAAAAACTTTAGGCAGTATACTATAATTTTGGTTCCGTTGCAAAAAATCAGAGCATTTTACAAAATCGTTGGAAACATCCACAATAAGGTAATTTGAATGATCAAATTGGGGTTAAAATAACATTCAAAGGAAATAATAATAGCCTCAAAGTACAGGAAAATTATTTTTGCAATGGAACCTTTTTTGTCTTGTCGTCGCATTCTCACAGACGGACGTCTAATTTAATTTATCTATACCGCTTGGTTTTTTCAACATAGAGGCTGGAAGCGACGTAAAAGTAGTGATGTCGAGATTGGGACAGGTGTGACAAAGAGGCTGTCTTTATGGTTCCATTGCAAAAAAATTATGAAAGGGATTTATAGCAAATTTGTAACACTGCCATTGATTTCATGTTAAGTGCAAAACGAGGTCAAAAAGCTGCGAAACGTTTTTTTAAGAAAGCTTTGAGTTCTAATCATAATCAAATTCCAAGAGTAATAATTGTTGATAAGAATCCAGCTTATCCACCTGCTATAGATAAACTGAAAAATGATAAAATACTACCTAAAAACGTAGGCATTAGACAAATCAAGTATTTGAATAATATTATAGAACAAGATCATAGATCTATAAAGCGAATTGTTAATCCAATGTTAGGATTTCAGTCTTTTCAATCTGCTAATAAAACTTTAAAAGGAATTGAAGCTATGAATATGATCAAAAAAGGACAGGTTGATACTTTTAATTACTCGGTTCTTGATGAAGTTAACTTTATAAATAAGTTATTTGGAATACCTGCCTAAGTCTGGATGTTATCTGAGAAACATTCTGCTTTTTTACATTCTTTGGTGTGAAACTAAAATTTTGCTTCAATATTAGGATTTTTTGCACCACAACCTAGTTTTGAGACTGCTCGAATACCATACTTTTCCTGTTTTTTGAATAATCCTTGATTTATAAATCTGAGAGCTTACACCCCTTTAAAAACCTATAATAGGTTGAAACATCATTATTATGATAATGGGAAGTGATTTCGGCACACAAAATGCTTTAGATAAAAAAATCCAGAAAGCAGCTGGAGGTAAGGAAGAATTTCCGAGAAAAGTTTCCGCACAAAACCCAGCAAAAAAGGGCCCTGCAAAAATAGTTATTATTGGAGGAGGGGCCTGCGGTATGTCAGCTGCTACCCAAATTAGAAGACAGAGCG
This sequence comes from Methanosarcina baikalica, assembly GCF_031461075.1. Classification (NCBI taxonomy): domain Archaea; kingdom Methanobacteriati; phylum Methanobacteriota; class Methanomicrobia; order Methanosarcinales; family Methanosarcinaceae; genus Methanosarcina; species Methanosarcina baikalica. The sequence continues at coordinate 2,754 of NZ_JAVKPK010000102.1, forward strand.
ATTTTGAGATAACTGTACTATCACGAGATTCACACACTGCCTACAGTCCTTGTGGTATCCCTTTTGTTTTGAGTCGGGAAATTGATAGTTTTGAAAAACTCATTGTAAAACCCCTCGATTTCTATAGGGAAAACAGGATAGATGTTAAGCTAAATGAGGACGTTAAGTCAATAAACACTAGTTCAAGGACTGTTCGGACAGGGGAAGGGATTTATTCTTTTGACAAACTCGTGATTGCCACAGGGAGCCTTCCATTTGTACCTCAAACAAGTTGTACAACTAACATCCTCCCTTATGGCATGTTTACGCTGAGAAGCCTTGCTGACGGCATGCTCTTTGAAAAGGCACTGGAAACTGCCGGACAAGTCTGCATATTAGGTGGAGGAACAATAGGAATCGGATGTTCCGCAGCACTTGCAAGAAGGGGAATTAAAACTATACTCATAAACAGGAGCAAGAACCTCCTTTCTAGGCAGTTAGATCCCGATATTGCTGAACTTATAAGAAAACACCTGGAAAGTCTGGGTGTTGAAGTAATCACCGGCGAACCTATTATCTTTCCTGAAATGTTCTGGAAAGAAAAAGCTTTGCAAGTAGGAAATAAGCATTTCCCTGCAGACGTTGTGCTCCTAGCAAGCGGGGTAAAACCCGAAATTAGCCTTGCTCTAGAAGCCGGAATCGAGATAGGAAAAGCCGGAGGAATAGTTGCAAATGAAATGCTACAAGTAAAAGCAGGAGATGAATTTCTTCCTTATGTGTATGCAGGTGGAGGATGTGTTGAAGTAACGGATTTTATTACAGGGGAATCCAGACTAAGTCAGCTAGGTACGACAGCCAAGCGTATGGCCGAAATAATCGGCGACAATATCACAGGAAAGCAGACCACTTTTGGGCCCATTGCAGATCCTTGGGTATCCTTGGCAGGGGGTTTGCAGTTCGGTGGAGTGGGAATTACATCTAGGAAAGCTGAAAGCAATGAAATGAACTTGGTTACAGGATTTTCCAGCGGGCGCACAAGAGCTTCCTATTACCCGGGTAAAAAAGATCTATACATTAAACTCCTGTTTAAAGATGATTACCTAGTAGGCGCCCAACTTGTGGGTGGAGAGGGAATAAAAGAAAGAATAGATGCTCTTTCCCTTGCAATCAGGAAGAAAGCCACAATCAAGGATCTTCTTGACTTGGAAACTTCTTACGCTCCCCCAGTTTCAATGCTTGTAGACCCTCTCCGGCCTGCCGTAAAAGCCGCAATTCAAAATATGAGGGAAAGAGAAGATATCAAAACCCAGTAAGGATGGAATTAAAATAAATCCTCGAAGACACTAATAATTTTATAAGTAAACTAATATTAATGCTAATGATTTTTTAAACCTGGAGGGGATTTATTACGACTAAGATAAAGATTGGTGATGAAATTGAGGATTTTAGATTAAAAGACCACAGTGGAAAAGAAGTGCATCTCAATGACTTCCGTGGTAAAAAAGTACTCCTATCATTCCATCCACTAGCTTGGACAGAAGTATGTGCGGAGCAAATGAATTCACTTGAGGAAAATCAGGAGCTGTTTGGAAAACTAAATACAGTAGCTTTTGGGATAAGCGTAGATCCCATACCATCAAAAAAAGCCTGGGCCAAGGAACTGGGAATTACTCACATTAGATTACTTTCAGATTTTTGGCCACATGGCGAGATAGCTAAAGAGTATGGAATATTCAGGGACAAGGAAGGATTCTCCGAAAGAGCAAACATAATTATCGACGACAAGCAGGAAATAATATTTCTCAAAGTATATCCAATTCACGAACTTCCAGATATAGCAGAAATCATAAAAGTCCTAGAAAGATAAGGTCAATTCCTAGCAAAAAAGGATTTGCGTGATTACAATCGCGAGCAACAAGCTTCGATTGTTGCGGACTATTATATTGCACACAGTTCAGGCGGTTCAACTGCAGCTTATGATCTTTATATTGCAGAATTGAAAGCCGGGGAGTTATAAACGGCAAATAAACAGCAGCATGTTATCAATGCCTTCGAAAACTGATCCAGGTCTATAGTCTTTGTCCTCTACTATCTGTCTTCTCAGAATGTCTGATTCCTCAGGCAGAATTTGTTTTGCAAAATAACTAGGAGTATCAAAAGCTGATAGCTTGTTTTGCATATTCAAAAAATGCTTGTTTTATTTTTTCAATCTTTTCTTTCTCTGTTATCGCGATATCACACAAAAAATTCAAAATAAAAAGTTGTCCAATCAGGCGATTTGAGAAATAATTCCCCACTACCCTTTAGCTAAAACCTTTTTTATCGTTTTTCAATTTAAAAGTTTATTTGTTTTTAGAGTATATACCCGGTCTTGTATTTGTTGTTACTTTTATATAATTTTTTAATGTTTTCGTATTGCTGCCTGCATCATTGGTTGCTGTCAATATCACCGTATAATTCCCTGCTTTGGAATACTTATGTGTCGGATTCTGCTTGGTTGAAGATGTTCCGTCTCCAAAAGTCCATTTCCATGAAGTAGGTGTTCCTGTACTTTTGTCAGTAAACGCTATTGTTAATGGTGCATTTCCGGAGGTCTTGGATGCAGAAAAATCAGCAGTTGGAAAATAGCTAAGAGTAGCCATATAGATATCACTGGGATTATCCATTCCACTGCGCCAATCTATCCATACTATCCTGTCACCATAGATCTTAGGACCCTCTTGTTCTGAATCATTTGTAGTAATCCGGATTTTTGTGGAATCGGAGATATTGTACATGTAGATATGCCGAGGTCCAATACCCTCATCATCCCAAACTACCCTGTCTCCATAGATATCAGGTGCTACAGCTCCTTTGCTAGTGATCTGAGTTTCCTTGTGAGTAGAGATATCGTACATGTAAATATTGTAGACTCCATTAAGAGAATCCGTCCACACTATCCTGTCCCCATAGATAGCAGTTTCTATCGCTGATTTATGGTTGGTAATCCGAGTTTCCTTCTTCGTAGAGAGATCATACATGTAGATATCGGAATTTTTCCATCCATTAAGCGAATCAGGCCACACTATCCTATTACCGTAAATATCAGGGGTACCTGCTGATCCATGATTGGTAATCCTAGTTTCCTTCTTCGTAGAGAGATCATACATGTAGATATCCTCGTTTCTATTGCGCGAATCAGACCACACAATCCTATCGCCGTAGATAGCAGGGTTCATACCCACTGCTGATTCATGTGTGGTAATTCTAGTCTCCTTCTTCGTAGAGAGATCATACATGTAGATATCAGATCCATTGCCATTGCGATTATCTGCCCACACTATTCTGTTACCATAGATAGCAGGATACTGATACACACCCACTGATCCATTACTGGTAATCCGAGTTTCCTTTTTCGTAGAGATATCGTACATGTAGATATCCCCATTATAGCCAAAAGTAGTCGGATAATCCGCCCATACTATCCTGTTACCGTAGATAGCAGTACCTCCTGCTATTCCGTTGGTTGTGATCCGAGTTTCAGTTATTTTGGGTGTAGCTGCTGATGCTGCAGATGAAACGAGAACCAAAAATAAGATCAAAGCTACTGATGCCAAGGCTAATGAATGCGATTTTTTATTAGTTTTCATTATCCTACTCCTCACCTTTCGTTTATTTTTCATATAAAAAATGTTAATAATCTGAACTTATTCACATCCTTAAACGTTCCTATTTGAATCTTAAATTTATAAAAATCGTGTAATTTGAGAGAATTTCCCAGAAAAAAGGCATGATTGAAGAAAATCCGCAAAGAAATACCAGGTTATACCGGCACAAAAGACTATATTGAGAATTTAATGAGTTTTAGAAGTAAAATTAAAAGAATTAATGAGCCCTGCAGGAAAGAGTAGAAAAATTGCAGGACCGCAATGAAAAATTAAGGCTCTTCGCTGTTTCGAGTGGGTAGTTCATATCCACTTCCTATTGTGGGGGAGACGTAGGCAATATTCAGAAAATTTGTTATAAAAAATCACTTACAAGGTTGATAGTTATCATTTTCGGCCTGTCAATTTCCTAACTATGTAATTAATTTACCCCTACGAAACAGCGAAGAGCTACTAAACTCATTGTTACAACCATGACAAAACAAAAGCCAGACAACGATGAAAACCCTGAAAGCGTGACAAATGCCTTCATAGAAATTACTAAATTACTTCTCATAATCCTCGTAGTATGTGTAGCAGTCGCCGCCATACTCGCTGTCATAGTCACTGCCACATAAACGATTCCCAAAACAGTATGTTTGCAAAAATTTGGAAACAATTCCTATTCTCTCTGTCCAACTACCCGTAATAAAAGACAAAACTTAAGGAAAAGCTCTACTTTCAAGACCGAGTTTATACACTCAAAAGGGTATTCTGATTTTACTGTCCTAAGTACTTGCAAAGTAGAACAAGGATAAACAAATAGGTACTTTTTTAACAGTTGATTTTGGGGTATTTTCCGGCTATTTATTAGTAGGCCTATTAGTCCACTAACTATTCAAACGAATAATCTGTAAAATAAGTAACTTTTAGCATAGTTTCCGACTTTACACGAACATAGGACATTAAAAGCCCCAAGCTTTTTGGGTATATAAACAAACAGGCAAAAAAGAGAAATTTTATCAGTTTTTGTCCTTTTCTATGCAGACTCGGACAAAAGAAATAGTTTACAAAATTACAAGAATTGTAAACTATCTTTTGAGATCCTGGACATTTTCTCTAGTTTTACCCAGATTCTCTGCAAAAATCCTGTGAAAATTTATAGGATAGTTTACATTAGTTTCTAGATGGCACTATCTTTTGATAAAGTTTTTGCTTTTTCGCTAGGGTACTTTTTCAACAAATGTATTGAGAAAATTTACAGGAACTCAAAGTCCTCAGTAAAAGCCCCTTTAAAACAAATTAAATTAGTGGCTTCTGACATATCTTTTTTAGACTGTTACGGCAAAAATCAAGATTTCCCATATTTTTGAGAATTCTTCAAATGGCTGATATTTTGGCTCTGTGCCGAGGTAAAGTGCCTGTGTGCCTGGCATGTGCCAACCCTCTGTGCCTAGTAAAAACAGTATGAGTGTCAAGTGTGCCTAGTAAATATATGAAAAACTATGTTTAATAGTTGAAAAAATATTTTTTACTACAAAGACATACATATTTCTTATAGAGCCTCCTATGTAAAAAAAAGTCGGCACAAACTGCGGTTTTATCAGTGCAGTAGACTCAACTCATAGTAGGCACAAGTATCACGCTAACGATTATACCCTACTGATTGCGTTTAGTATAGGCACAGGTCTCAAAGGTCGGCACAGATCTTAAGAACCCTTACTGCCAAAAATTTAGTTGTGTGTTTCAGTGGTTTTTGTGTCATTTTTAATTTTAACATTTAGGCAGTAAACCTTACCGAACTTTTAATAATCGCGTAATGTGGATCTCATTAAACCATTTCTATACATGCTTTATACATATCTTGTACATACGGAATACATACCTCATACATATCTTCTATTTTTCATGCCTATATGCAAGGCTTTTCTATATATAGTATATATAGTATATACAGTATATATAGAAAAGCTTATTTATATACATTTATACTTACATATACGTATATGGGAGTAATAACTATGACCTCAATACAGCTTTCAAAAGTGAGAATTTACAGCATAAATATTCCCGTAAGAATTGCACGCTCAATGCATCTCCGCAAAGGGGAAAACGCAATTATCAGAAAAGGTAAAAAAGAAAATGAGTTTGTGGTCATGATAGAGAGGGAGTAAGTATGGCACCGAAAAACGATTTGCCGCTTTACAAGTGTCCTCGATACGCAAAATGATCTGTGAACAATTGTCCTCTCCATCCTGTTTATCCACATATACTGGTTTGCCCCGAAGATAAAGAGCAAAAATGTGGAGTTGCAAAGACTATCCGTGTCCGGATCTCTGCAGAATTCCCTGGGATGCTTAAAATGGGAGGACTGACTACAAGGGAATATGCAGCAAAAAAGAAATGGGATAATATGACTCCTGCAGAACAGGCAGCACGTAAAAATAAAATGGCTTTTGTACGTTCTCATATAGAAGCCAAAGACATGGACAGAGAATTACCCCAGAGTGCATAGATATGTGTGAGAGACTGAACAAAAGAGCAAATATTTTATCTGTGCCTTATGCAAGCAAAATGTTCAGTCTAATACCAAAAGAGTGTA
>NZ_JAVKPK010000103.1:0-8920 GCF_031461075.1 Methanosarcina baikalica
TTTCAATATTAATTAGTGGATACTGTCAAACTTAGGTTCTTATGGTGGAAGATACTTTGAAAAACAGACCGAGAAGCGTTGTAACAGTTGCAGAATTCAAGAAAATGCTCCCAAGGCAGGTAAACCACAATACTCTGATGGTTATTCTGGATTACCTGGAGCAAAGCAATAAAATTGTCGTTGGGCTTAAGGGAATAACCTGGATTCACAGCAGGAATGAAAACTTGAGAAAAGCAGTAGTTCAGGGCCTTGAACTATGAAGTCTTTTATTTATTTCCGTATTCTCAGGTAAAAGCTCCATATTTAACTTACTATTTTCCTGGATCAAGCTCTGGATATAAACAGACTGTTTATGCATATTCTCATTTAGCTTCTTACTCTCAATAACCCCGCCTGAGAATAGCTATCAGTTCCTCTGCATGAGGCATTCTTTCCTTGATCTTTGCGCAGACAGAATCAATGTCATAATCAAGGCGTAACTGTTCTACTTTTCCGTTTTCTGTATCAAAAACAGCGCAGCTTGTCCGGATATCTCCATCCCTCGGCTGTCCAACTGAACCGGGGTTTATTATTGCCAGATTTCCGAGTTTCCTATTCATAGGAATATGAGAGTGCCCGACGATGAGAAATTCTGCTTCCACCGGTTCCATTGCCTCATTTATCATATTTCGGATTTCCTCGTCCGGAGTTTCGGGTTTTATGTATTCGAACATGGAGCGAGGACTCGCATGGGTCAGGTAGAGTCTCTTTCCGTCGATTTCCTCTTTTATCAGCAGGGGAAGCTTTTGCAGATACTCTATCCTGTCTCTGTCAAGAATTCCCCAGGTGTATTCCCTGGTCGCAATCGAGAGATGCTTATATTTGTACCCGCACTGGCAGTCAACCTTAAAAGCAACTGCATTATCATGGTTTCCTCTTATTACGGAAATTTCTTTCATGCGCAGGAGGTCGATACATCTGTCAGGATCAGGCCCGTAATCAACGATATCTCCGAGGCAGATGGCTCTATCATGAGGAACTTTCAAAACTGTCTGAAGGGCTTCGTAGTTTGCATGGATATCGGCAATCAGCAGGATTTTCATATTTCTTCCCTTTCTATTTCTTCCCTTTATCTTTTAAACATGCGGTCCCCGTATCCCTACTCCCATCACCGACAGATTTGTTTCCATCGGGGGATGGTTCCAACCATCAGGAGAGATAGTCTTTTTCTCAAGTGAAATTTCAACCTGATTTCCGCTGAGACCGCAGTCTTTCATGTAATCCGCAACAAGCTTTTCCCCAATTTCGGTTGCTGTCTCCAGGGCTTCCGAATATGTCTCGAACCTCAGCCTGCTGTCCGGGGCAAAAACAAGGAAATCCTTATCCGGAGACACGAGGCTTGCTGGCCTTATCAGGATTTCAACCCTTTTGATGCCTTTTCCTACGAGGGCTCCGACTGCGTTTCCTACTTCGGCATGTTCCGGAACCAGGATTTCAGCATCAATAAGCTCTTCCAGCTCTTTCCTGTGTGCTCGGACAGGTCCTCCGAGCAGAACGACCGGGATTCCAAGTTTGAATTTTGCAGGATAGTTTCCGTCCAGGATCTTTTCAATGGATGAGTATGGAACACCCGCCAGGATATAAGAGAGAAGATGAAGCGCCATATTTCTGGTAACCCTCTTTTTTACGGTCGTGCAGAACTCTCCCGGCGTCATGCGCATGAGCCTTGCGAGCCTTTCTGCGCCTATGCGGGAAGCTTCTTCGTTCCAGGCCCTGTATTCTCCGAGCACGTGCAGGGCATCGGTAGGAGTAAAGCCAATTGCCTGGACAAGGCGTTTTTTGATAAGGGAATCAAGAGTCTGGGGATGAAGGTCTTTTCGGATAAGGGCTGAAATTTCCGGCACTGAGGTGGGTTCGTCTCCGATAACTTCCAGCACTTCAGCTTCAGCCTTGCTCAGTTCTCCTTCCGGGTAGCCTGACCTGACAAAAAACTTTGTGGGCTGTATATTTTCGCAAAGATCTTCCCTTGCAGGCATAGGTGTCCTTTTGAGGTTATTCAGAAAACCTGGGTACTGCACCGCAGCCACTGCCAGAGGAATAACTCGTCTTGGCCCGAGGAAGAGTTCTCTGTCCACTGTCCAGATATGGCTGTCCCCACCTGTAGCCGTTGTCTCCATCCTTATTGCCCGGACACGGGTTTTCCAGCCTCCTACAATTGCTCCTTCATCGCTCAGGTCAGGAACACCCATACAGATTGAGGAGATATCCGTACTCGTGCCTCCAACATCTATAACTGCACAGGTCTTCAGCCCGGAAAGGTATGAGGCTCCTACAAGGCTTGCTGCAGGGCCTGAAAAGATAGTTTCTATCGGTTTTTTCAGGGCATCTTTGATTCCTACTACTGAACCGTCGCATTTGAGCATAAGGAGCCGTGCACTGATCCCACGTTTCGTAATATCCGAAATTATAGACTGTACGAATTGCCTTGTTACAGGGATCAGCTGGGCATTCAGGAAAGCCGTTACTGCTCTTTCATAAGCTCCTAACTCCTGGGAAAGTTCGTGTCCGCAAACCGCAGGAAGCCCTGTAAGCTCAAGGATTCTTTCCCTGGCTTTTATTTCATGTTCAGGGTTCCTTGTGCTGAAGTAGGACGATATGGCAAAAGCTGAAACCCTGTCCTTCACCTGTATGGCGAATTTTTCAATAGTCTCAAGGTCAAGAGCAGCAACTTCTTCTCCATTGTGGTTATGCCCGCCGGATGCAAAGAGCATATGTTGAGTTGGCGGTTCTTTTCCAAGAGGATGATCTCCTATAAGGATCAAGGCTACGGGAAAACCGGTGCCTTCAAGAATAGTATTGGTAGATAGGGTCGTTGAGACTGAGACCAGCCTTACTTTTTCAAGGCATTCAGGATTGAGGCCGTCAATTACGTTTTTGATGCCTGCGAGGGGGTCGGGATAGGTAGTAAGCGCTTTGTTTGAGTCGAGAATCTCTCCATCCGAGTCCCTGATGAGCACTGCATCTGTATAGGTGCCCCCAGCATCAATTCCAAGGCTGTAATGCATACTGAAAAAACTCCTTTTTTCTTTTTCTGGAAATGCCTTTTAACAGGTTTCTATTTTTTCCTGTAAGTAGTTCAGGATAGAGAATAATATCCGGATAATGAAATTATATGATAAAGCAATAATATTTGAAACTATTAAATATATATCTATTTCAAGATGATTTGAAATCACCAAAAGTGATAACTTCAAAAGCAGGTTTCTGACCGAGTATTAAAATACCCAAAAAGCCTCTCTCCCCACTCAAAGGCTTTCGGGTCCGAAATGAACAAACCTGTGGTCATGACGTATTATGCCTCTTTTTATGCAGCTTAAGGTCAGGCATTTATCCGCAACAATGAGCCCCAATTTAATATCTTCATTCATAAGTATCAACTTAAAATTTTTATAAATTGGAAGCTTATCAATTTTTTCCAGATAAGGTGATTGCTTTAATTCTTCTGCATAAGGATTTTCAAACCTTTATCATTGAGGACTTCAGACTCGCAAAGGCATCCTATTTCTTCTAAGAGGGAAATTCCTTCAAGGTAGTGCCTGGTCCAGAAATGCTTGAATTTGTTTATTGTCCCAACTGTTATAAAGGTGTCAGATACTTTTGAAACCATTAATTACCTTTATTTCTGAAAAAGAGCAATAATCTTTTTGCATAACGAGTTTAAGAGGGTCCACTGCTATGACTGCTGCAAAACCTGCTCAAAACACTACTCCTCATCTTCCTGAGGATTACGATGCTCGAATATCCGGTGTTCTACCTTACTACTCATCTTTTCACCAGGAAACTATCAATTTCGTTAAATCGCTGCCTTCCAGTCCGAAGGTATGGATGGATACCGGATGTGGAACAGGGTCCCTGGTCAAGAAGGCAATTGAGAAATTTCCCTATACAAAATTTCTTTTACTTGACCCTTCAGAAGGCATGCTATCCCAGGCAAGGGAAAAATTGTCATCTTATCCTGCCGATAGGCTGGAATTTCTGAGGGCTTCCCCTACCCAGGAAGTCTCTCCGAAATTAGAGAAAGAATCTGACATTATCACCGCTATACAATGCCATCATTATCTTAGCTGCGAAGACAGGATAAAAGCTACCCAAGTGTGTTATAATTTGCTAAACGAAGGTGGAGTTTATATCACCTTTGAGAACATCAGGCCGCTAACAGAAGAGGGAATTGCAATAGGAAAACGATACTGGGGCGATTTTCAGTTAACTCACGGCAGGACTGAAGAAGAAGTAAAGGAGCATCTGGAACGTTTCGATACTGAATATTTCCCCATAACTGTCGAAGAACATCTGAAACTGTTGAGAGAAACAGGATTCAGGGCCGTAGAGTTGTTCTGGTACTCTTACATGCAGGCTGGGTTTTACTGCATCAAATAATGATATTTTTAAATCTGTTTGGAGTGTGTGGCTTTATGAATAATATAATAATCTATTTAATAATTGGTATTGCCGCAGGTATTTTAAGTGGATTATTTGGAATTGGGGGCGGGGTTATAATCATTCCTGCACTAGTGATTTTAGAAGGATTTTCCCAGCTGAAGGCTCAGGGGACTTCTCTGGTTGCACTGCTTCCTCCTGTTGGAATACTCGCATTTCTTGAATATTATAAAAGAGGAAATACTGATTTGTATGCGGGTATAATCATTTGTCTTGCCATGGTTATTGGTGCGAAATTCGGAGCCCAATTCGCAAATACGCTTCCTATTGATGTAATGAGAAAATCTTTTGGAATATTTGTTATTCTGATAGGAATAAAAACATTTTTTGGGAAATAAGCATCTATTAAACTTTCGTATCCTCTTCAAATTGTATGGGTAAAAGTAAATTTCATGTATTTGCTAAAAAACTAAAAATTTAATTAAGTTTAATAAACAGCTTCAAACGACACATTTAACTTTATAACTGTGTGGTAAATTTGTTGAATAGTTTTCGAGTTGGAAAATTCTCCATTGAATTTGAAGAGGATACAAACTTTCCTATAATTTATTCTGAATTAATTTTATAAAGAATGTTGATGCTGTTTTGCTGAGAGTAAATAATTACGAAAGTATTCGATAAATTATAACCAATTTCAAAATCGGACGATTTTTCAGTATTACACAAATCACTGAACTTATTCTAAAATATATATTCTGGAAAATTACAGAGTTCCTGAAGCTTTTTCATCCCCAGGAATCCTAAAAAAGAGAATTCAAGTAATACAAGAAATCTTAGTTTTTCGGAGCTCTACTACTTCTCGTATTTCTTGTGTTATTTGTGCTGCGCGAGTCATTTCGAGTACCACTGCGCGAGTCACTTCGAGTACCACTGCTGCGAGGGCCATTGCGGTCACCATCATTTTTTGAGCTTCTTCCCTTGGATTTCTGGGCAATTTCCACAAAAGGTTTTCGCCCTTTCTGTTTGTTTTTGAAGATTTCAAGCAAGGTTTCAGCCTGGGCAAAGGGTACGGTTACGAAAGAAAAGTGGGGGAAAATCTCTGCATCCACTATTTTCAGTTCGCTATCACCGGTTTCTTCCTGTACGAACTCGCACAACTTGTCCGGGGTCATACCGTCGACTTTTCCCATAGCAATGAACAGCCTGGTTTTGCCTTTTCTGTCGACATATGAACTGCCGGAAATCTCCCCGTACATGCTTTCGTCGAACATTTCTTTGAAAGCATACTTCAGAAGGGCAGCCAGGATTTTTTCTGCGGGGAATTCTTCGAGGAGCTTTTCGCTCATCTCAAGGCAGTCTCCGTATTCTTCTGCTTTAATTGTGGATTCGAGTTCAGCTTTTACTCTTGTCCTTTTGGCTTTAATTACGTCTTTTATCTCAGGCAGCTTTCCTTTCTTCATTTCTGACTTTGAGGTCTTTTTTATGTAAGTGAGCCGTCTGTATTCCGTGGACGTAACAAAGGTAATAGCAGTTCCCTGTTTGCCTGCTCTTCCTGTCCTTCCTATCCTATGCACGTAGGATTCGGGATCCTGGGGCAGAGTATAGTTGATAACATGGGTCAGGTCCAGGATATCGATGCCTCTGGCTGCAACGTCGGTTGCTACAAGGATATTTATCTTCTGTTTCCTGAACTTGTTGAGGATTTTTTCCCGTTCCTGCTGGGAGAGATCTCCATGCAGGGCATCGGCTGAATAACCGCGGTCTCCAAGCTTTTGGGCGAGCTGACCGGTATCGTTTTTTGTCCTGCAGAATACAAGCCCATAGAATTCGTCTTCGATGTCGATAATTCTACAAAGGGCTTCGAATTTGTCGCTTTCCTTGACTTCGAAGTAAATCTGCTCGGTCAGGTCTTCAACCAATTCCTCTTTTTCTATGGCGATGTGCTCATAGTTTTTCATATACTTCTTGACGATTCCAAGGATTGCTTTTGGCATTGTAGCTGAAAAGAAAAGCATTCTTTTGTCAGGGCCGGTTGACTTTAAGATTTCCTTAATGTCGTCGATAAAGCCCATATTCAGCATTTCATCGGCTTCGTCCAGCACGAAATATGAAATGTTTTCGAGGTTTAAGCTCTTCCGCTCAAGGTGATCCATAACTCTTCCGGGTGTTCCGACAACAATGTCCACTCCGCTTTTCAGCGCCCTAAGTTGCTGGGTCATGGATTGTCCCCCATAAATAGGGACAATGTGTATTTTTTTGTCTCCTTTCAGGGAGTTGAGCTCTTCCGAGACCTGAATTGCCAGTTCTCGGGTTGGAGTCAGGATTATTGCCTGTACTTTTCCGGATTTTTCAGGGATTTTTTCTATAATAGGGGTCCCGAAAGCCATTGTTTTGCCGGTTCCGGTCTGAGCCTGCCCTATAATATCACATTCTCCTTTCAAAAAAAGCGGGATAACCTTTTCCTGAATTGGGGTTGGTTCTTCAAACCCTTTCTTTTTGAGGGCTTTCAATGTGTTGTCTGAGAGCCCAAGTGCTTTGAATTTTGCTAATTTTTCCATGTACTCACTCTAATATTAACAGTTATTTTTTCTACAGATCGTGCAGATTGCAGACCTGCTGTTTATATGCTATCTGCCGCATACCCGACAGTTTCCTTTACGGAAAAGGCCACTTATCAAAACCGGTACATGATACCAGCTAAAAACAGGTAAACACGCCGTATAAATGGTCAATATCCCCGGGAATGCGAGAAGGTGCCTAAGGACCAGGGAAATTCAGAACCGATATACATAAAACTTATACAGCAAAAATGCGATTTTCTTGGATAAGTTCCGGACGCTTTTTTGAATTCTTCCCTGTGATACAGGCAGACTAAGTGATTAGACTGATTATTTTTTCACTTGGATAGTTACCCTGTAACTTCTTTTCCTATATATAACTCTTTGGGGTCTTCTAGTGAGGATCTATGAGATCAAATTTACGATTAGCCCGAATTTACGATCATCCGGTATGGACTTTAAACAAAAGCCTGTAAGATGTTTGCAGATATGCTTATGGATGTTGCTTAGAGGTATACTTAGGATATTGCTATTCAGTAGTACCAGCCGTGAAGGCAAAGCTCATCGGTCAACATTTCTTTAAGGAGGTTCAATCTGTCTACTGAATTCCGAATTTGTTCGGGCTTGTCCAGAAGCTCTTCACACTTGGTTTCTTCCTGTATTGTTGTGATCCTCAAAAGCTCTGCAAAATTTACGCACTCATCCAGAAAACGATTGAATAGCCTGCGGGCCTTCGCAAGGCAGTCCGAAGTCCTGAAGTCAGGCTGGACGGTTTTTTCGTATTCTGCTCTCTGTTTCATCTCTGAGGCCAGGAGACGAGCCTCGACGTAATCCCTGGCGTTCAGAAGATTCCCCAGTTCCCTGAGAGCTGTTCCTATATTCTGGGTAAAATAAGCAATCTCAAAAGCCCACTGCTTGTCATAATTCGTTTCAGGGCCTATATTGGAAAAAGGAATTCTGTTTGTCAGCCAGATCAGCTCCTGCTCATCTTTTTCGTCTACCTTTTTGCAGTATTAACATGCTGGAGAGGAAAGAATAAAAGTTTAACTATATTTTCCGGCTCTATAATGTGTTTTTTCTATATATGATACTTTTTGGAGTAAACTTCGGATTATTTTCTTACTCAGTCTTTCCACTCCTTTTTACATGCAAACCCTCTTTTCCCCTCTCATAGCACCTTTCGATAAGTTAAGGACTGCCTCCCACGACCTCAAAGCCGTAAAGCTCAGCAAACTCCCTGACCTTTGCCTCGAATTCTTTTTCATAGAAAAGTCCGGTATTGATCTTTGCAACGTTTTTGTAGCCTGAATAATCAAAAACTATTTTTGTCATTTCTACATTGTCAGGATCAGGAGTGTCCCTCCTTCCACTTCTGGCTTAACTCAAGCTTATTCTGACTCTTTGTTTTTCATCTGCACTACAATTTTAAGAATATTTTCAAATTCAGAGTTCAACCTGTAAAAGTGCCATTTTGAGCTTTTGTAAGCTTCGATAATCCCATGGTTTTTCATAATTGTCAGATGGTGGAAAACCGGATTCTACCTTTCGTTTAACTTGAATATCAGTTCGCAGACACAGTGATCTCTCTGAGAGAATATAAGCAATTTTCAGCCTTATCGAATACCTGAGAGCGCTGAATATCTGACTGGTTTTATGTCATTGTCCAGAAAATCCATTTCCGGGAGCATTTTCTCTTCCCATTCCTTCTTTTTCTCAGGGTCCGCAGGACAACAGCAATAGCTCATAAATAGAAAAAGCTAAACTTCCTAATTAAGAGTTTTTATGTAAATTCCAATAAAAATAAGCCTATTTTAAACTTGTTTTAAGCTTGTTTTGAGACTCCTATTTTTTATTTCTTCAAGCCCGGTTAAACTCAATATTTGCCTATTTCAAAGTCGATTCGGATATCAAATTTCATTGATTTTTGGCTCTTGGTGTTTTATTAA
>NZ_JAVKPK010000104.1:0-8887 GCF_031461075.1 Methanosarcina baikalica
TATTACAGCAAGATAAATCTTTAAAGAACACCCTGAAATCAAAAAACAGCTTTGGGGTGGTGAACTATGGAGTGATGGGGGTTACATTGGAACTGTAGGCGATGGAACAACTTCCAATGTAATAAGAAACTATGTTGAAAATCAGGGAAACCTGGAAGAAAATGAAGCATATCAGCAAATGAAAATTCTCTATTTTGAATAACCATTACAACCAGAGCGGTGGCGCGAACATACCCAGTTGCTTGCAGCGGGGTGCGCCAGCGCAAATTTGATCTAACTGTCAAAGCTAGGATATAATCTTATAAGCTTCAGAACCTCGGATCCACGGTAGGAGAGAAAAATCGGTTCTGCAAGAGCAGGAAAACTTTTAAATATAATAATATAAAGATAAAAAATAAACATTTGATCGATTGTATACAGATAAATACATACTAAAGTCAAATAGTTTATATATAAACACACAGATTGATTCACTTTTAACATATCATGTTTACAAAATAAATATTATTTTTGTAAGTTGACCCAATCAGTAAATAATTGACTGCAAGAGGTTGACTCACATTTACCTAGTATTTTATTTATAGGAGTTGAAACTATGAGCAATAAAATTATCGCATTTGACTTCTTAAGGGCATTAGCAATAATTATGATTATTCCGGCTCACTTAAGTAACTTTTTATTTTCTACTTACAGCAAGCTAGCCCTTTATGCCTTTGACCCTTATTTCGCAAATATGGGACTGGGACTTTTTATATTTATGAGTGGATATTTATTATATTATAACAACCACTCAATATATTCGTTCCAGCATGTATTGTCTTTCTATAGAAAACGGCTTTTGAGGATTTTTCCCCTTTACTGGGCCGCTCTTGCCGTTTTTGTACTTGTGTTTTTTGTATTTGCTCCAAAGTTGAATTCGAGTTTCTTGTTTCCCCATGCAGAACATGTATTCGGTCATTTTAATTTACTCGTGCACGTGCTGGGATTACAAATTTTCCTTGCCCCCGCATACGCTTCTCCCATGTTGACATTATATTTTATCGGTTTAATTATTGTCTTTTATACCATTTACCCATTAATTATTATGTTTTCAAAAGATTCAAAACAGCTTTTGTTTTCCTCTTCCCTTATATTTCTCGGGTTTTTATTAGTCTCAAGAACTTTCAATATTATTGATCATCGTTTTTTCATGTTTTTCCCAATATTCGTGTTTGGTATCCTTACCTGTAAAGAAAGTTTATTTGAAAAATCCGCGAGAACGATTTTTAAAATTCCTGTTGTCCAGATCCTGCTGGCAGCCCTTCCGGTTATATTTGTACTCGTCGTTGTTTTAGGGTCGAGAATGGTCCTGCTTTTAGATCCGAAGGTTTCTTTAACCATTGATGCTCCAAGCGGCACCATAGGATCTTCTATGCTCGTATCCATGTTAGGGAGCGTGGCAAATTCATTAGGTCTGAGTTACACCACTTTGAAATTTATCGTCGATACGCTGATTCTCAATATTTTTATAATATTATTCTGCATCTTTGAATACAGATTTGCAATGAAATTTATCAATGATAAATTCTCAAGCTCGTTGAGTTTGATCCTTACTTATATCGCCACATCTTCATATTGCGTTTACTTATTCCACAGGCCTTTTTTGGCTCTTTGGAATTCCGGAACGAACTTTATAAGTAATCCAATATTGCACGATATTATCGTAATATTCGTAGCTGTTCCGATCCTGTTTTTTATCTCGTATCATGTCCAGATATTCGAATTAAATTTAAAGAAATATTTCCCACAAGAAAAAGTCCCTGGTAAAGATCTTCCCTTCAATGGATCTACAATAGGCTCCAGCAAATGAGCATCAAGGCACAAATCAGTTTACAGTAAACAACATTATAGAACAGACTTATTAAAAAAATAGTTATATGAAAAAATAAAAACTTTACTATTCCGGAACTGAAAACTTTAAAAGTAAAACATAGAACGTTTTATAGAAAATTTCAGTCCGGGATATCCTCTTTTTTTGATTGCTAGTTTTACTACAAAGTATATTAGGTGAACTATAAAGCATTTTAATATAATAAATTGTTTAATGCATAATTCATAACTGGCGAGGCAACCCATCCAAAAATAAAATTAATAATTTAAAGGAACAGAAAAATTTTTAGAAAATATTTGAAAGTTACGCTGAGGGGGAGATTCGAACTCCCGTAGCGCGTGAGCACTACCGGTTTTCAAGACCGGCGCCGTAGTCCGCTGGGCTACCTCAGCAGGTTGAAAAAATGGTTCTTGCAGCTTCCGGAAAGGGAATTATGCAGATTATCCTGACATTCAGGGAAGCGTATACAGAAAACCCGATTATAATATATAAAATTTGCGAAGAGAAAAGACTCTTCGCTTTTTCAGTACAGTTTCAGACTGAAATCATATTTCAGGTTCTGAAGATTCTTCGCCTTCGGAGTCAGCCTCTAATTCGGCTTTAGCTCTGGATTCGATCTCGGCGATTTCCTGAGCTTCGGATTCGGCTGTGAGCTTTTCAATGATCTGGATTTCCGTAAAACCGGCGTACTTGAATAGTTCGGATGCGACCCTGTTCTTTGCCATGAGCCAGCGCTGGTTGAAGGTGAGGCCCGTGGGTATATAGATCTTCGCAACTCCGTCAGCAGTCTCGATTTCCAGATCCCTGATGCCGGTGTAGAGGGCAAGCAGTCCCTGGATCTTCTCGGTGTCAGCCTCAAGGATTTTTTCAATGGTGTACTCATAGACAACCGTCTTGCCTGCAAGAGGGCTGTTAAAGTCCACAGTGACCCTGCGGCCTATGACCCTGCTGACAATACCTTTCCTGCCGTCAAGCTCAACAGCAAGACCAGGGTGGACATTTCTGTCCTGCAGTTTTGTAATGGAAACGGTTTCTATAAGCTTTGAGTTGCTCGGGCCAAAGGCCTTTTCCGGAGAGATTACAATGCTTCCACTGTGACCTACTTCCTTTCCTTCGAGATCTTCGTCAAGGCCTTCAATAGTATGTCCCGCCCCGACAATAACAACGTCTCCGCCGTAAAGCCCGCGTGGATTAAATATTTCTTCTTTTTTTGCAAGTTCTTCGTCTGTTGTGTCGAAAATCTTGCCATCTTCAAACTTACCTGTGTAGTTTAACTTTATGAAATCGCCTTTCTGGATTGCCATAATTCTCAACTCTTTTATTAAATTAGCTAATTGATAAGCAAGCAAATCATTTTTTGTCAGCCAAATTTAGGAAATTTTGAAGTAAATGTGTTTCACGCTATAGAACTCTGCCTTTAATAAGCTTTTTGGGAATCAGCAAGGTTAATGAAGATCTTACCGGTCATTACAAAAAATTTTTATTCCAAACGAATTTTCCTGAAACCGCATCTGTTGACATCTAGATTAAATTTAAGTGGGATTTTACCTTGAAAATGAGCAGGTAAAACTTTTTCTTTTCCTTTTTTAGAAAGCTGCTAATTTCTGCAAGAATATCCCTATCCTGCAAATTGCTCAGATAAAAGTAAAGGTTCCGGCAGGGAAAATTTTTATCCTGGGACCTTAAGTCTAATAAGTTTTTAAGTTGGATGTACTTTCTCATATTCCATATGTCTTTCGATTACTATTTATGCCGCTGAATTACAATAAAATATTAAAATATAATCCTGGTTATTTGCAGTGAGGGATTTGGAATATATAGATAATTTTATTGGGTTTAGGTATCCTTTTGTATTTCATCCGGTTGAGTGCCCGGAGAGGATACTTAAGAGAAGGATTTCCGTTTTCAGGAGGGGCATATGGAAAAGAGGCTTATGAGAATAGGGATTTCCCTGCCCGGGGAACTTCTGGACAAGTTTGATAAAACTCTTCTGAAGAGAGGTTACTCCTCTCGCTCTGAGGGTATAAGGGATGCCATAAGGACATACAACCAGCATTATGAATGGATGCAGCAGATCAGGGGAACAAGGACTGCAACGATTTCTATTGTATACGATTGTTCAAAAACAGGGGTATCGAGCACCCTGGCAAAAATCCAGCACGAAAATATGGATCTGATAAATTCCTCAGTACGTTTTCATATAGACGCGAATTCGTGTTTTGAAGTAATAATTCTTGAAGGAGAAGGGAAAAAAATAGTCGAGCTGGTTGAAAAGATTCTAAGTTTAAAGGGAGTTAAGTACTCCAGGTTAACCACCCTCCCTAAAGAGAAAATTGAAAAAGTGGATTTAAAAGCCTTCTAATTCTGGAAATGGTCCAAAATCCATTGATATTCAATTCAGGCATCAAATTTAGCCAGAAGAACAGTAGACATTCCTGATAAACTCTGAACCGGAAAGTACTTGTGTGTCGTCGTATGTCGTTATTTCAGTCGAATACCCGCAGCTTGCTGCGGGGATGGAAACTTCCCCGAGACCGTTGTTAACTAACTGATTTATATTTTTAGTTGTCGTTGTATTATAAATGGAACTACGACATGCAAGCCAGTGTGTCTCTAAAATAAGATACCATATGGTTTCTTGTATCCTACATTCGGCAGCAAGCACATTCTAACATTTAAAATCATTAATTATCATTTTTTGCAGGTTCACTTAAAAACCAGTATCATCCGGACTATATACCCTGCTTTCGGCAGGTCGACATTAGAAATGAAAATATTTTTTCTGATGCTTTTTTTGAATATTAGCTAATTATATATTAGGTTTAAAGTTGGTTAACGTGTGGCTCAACTCCCACGACATATATGAGTACTGAATCATTTTTTCATTGAAGTTTTGTATGAAAAATTAATAATTGGTCATATGTAAACCTAACAACTGCACACAATTATGGAGCATCATTTCAAAATCGCCATCAACAAAAATTATTGAAAATTAAATGTCGACCTGCCGAATATAGGATATACCTAACATTAGTTGTCATTTATCTCATTTATTATAAATATATATTAATTATGTCATGGTTAACATTTAGTAATTTTTGATTTAAATTGAATTTCATAAGTTCTGAAAAAAACGATATCAATAGAAAAATTGAATAGATTTTTATGTCGACATACCGAAAGCAGGTTGTATGAAATTCCGGAAAAAGCTTCTTTTAGATACAGTACTCATCAACTTTTTGAAAATAATTTGTTTTGAAATTGGTGAAAGGTATTGTTTTGAATTTGATGCAATTGGTAGTGATGGTTATCATGTCCATTTTTTTGTTGTGCTGAGCCAAAGTATTCTCCCTCAAAAGTGATGCAAATTATAAAAATAGTGTCCTCTTAAATTCACTATCAAACTGAAGATCCTTTCTCTTTTTTTCCACTAATTAAGGCGGTTAATGGTTTCCCCAAAAAAAGTACATCTTATTTCCTACTTAAATTCCAATTAAAGTCGTATAAAACTTAAATTTTATTGAGGAGGACTTACAATCCTCCTCTGGTGATAAAATATGAAAGCTCCGCTTATTCCAGTAAACGAAGATTTCAAATGGAAATTATTATCCGAAATATTAAATGTTTTTGGTTTTAGATCTTGCAGACAAATACTTACGAAGAGGGGCATCCTGCCCCTCTCAAAATCAGTTCGTGCTCTTAAAATCGTACTTTTGAGCATGTTTTTTTCCTGTGAGATCTCCTATACTTTTAGGAAATTGAAAGAAAGGGAAAGCTTGAGAACCTTTTTAAAAATCAGTTCAGTACCCACTGAAAAGGAAATTTATGGCCTTCTTAGTAAATATGAACCCCAACAGTTTACTGATTTTGTTTTCGAATTATTGAATGATTTATACCCTAAGAAAAAGTGGGTCAAAAGGCATTATAATTGACAGTACTGACATAAACCTCAATTTGAACTGGCATGCTAAAAAGATATCCAAAGAAAGTCTGGAAAACAAAGAATACAAATGGGGTCACTCAACCCACAGAAGTTTCTTGGCATGAAACTGACTCTTGCACTTGAATATCAAACATTAAAACCTTTAGTGTTTCCGATTAATGAAGCAAATGTACCAGAATCTAAAATTTATTAGAGAAAGAAAGGAATTACAAGCCTTCGCTGAATAAAGAAATAAAGAGGAGAATAATAAGAAATGAAGGATTTGGATCCAAAAAAAGAGTAAGAGAAGACGGAAATCATTCTTAACCGATAACCAATGAATATTATTTAAATTAACACTTAAATGGACATTTTTTCTACAACAGATGACGGTTATATAGGCTCATGAATTTTAAGTGTTTCAGGCATAAATCTGCCTGTTCTTCTCTTATACAGATTATAATCTGGATACGTTTTAATGAGCAGTTTTTCTTCATATCTGGATTTGAAATCATAAAAAATTAATGATGCAACAGCTGCTGCTATGCTTCCTAAATTTCCGATAAGGAATGCAGTTCCAAAGGATATCTGAATAAAACTGCTGTAGATGGGATGGCGAATATATGCATAAACCCCATATGTTACTAGTTTGGCAGAATTATTAGGCTTGGGGGCAGCGTTCAATTTTAATTTATTGGTAGTACCGTGTGCTTTATTGGCCAGAATAAATAACATGAACCCAAAAATTAATAATAAATATCCGTAAGGTCTTAAAAAAGTGTATTTAACTTGTTCTACAAAAGTGCTGAGGGGAAACAACCACCATAAACCCCATTGAATAGTCATAATTATTCTTTCTTCTTTTGAGTCTTCCATTTGAGATCAATTCCAATCACACAGTAGAGTTTATGAAATCGGATTTACAATTGAAACATATTTAAATCCATTTTGCGCTTTATAGGAAATTGAAGGAATCTCAGCCTCTTCTAATGTCCTGTAGCTCATATTCTGTAAAGAAATTGTATATTACATTTATAAATGTAGCTGTTTTTCAGATTTTGGCAATATGTTGAATTTTCTATAATATGATTTTTGACGTTAAATTTTACATAATTTTTAGCCACTGTCGTTTAATCTTACACAAAATGGAAGTGACTTATCGTTATGTTGCCTCATGTGTTGTTCAGCTCGTCAGCCTTTGCCTGCGCCACTTCCTCTGTTTCGAAGATCTCAATGAAAGGATGGACATACAAATACACTCCATCGGTAACCAGCATAGTTCTGTACATGAGAGTGTACACAGGTTTGTCCATGATATCAGCTCTCAGGTAGCTGATTTCATGTTCACCAAAATTTACCAATGTATATTCTAAGCCATCTATTTCTATTGTCTCAGGAAATTCTACACCATCAAATACCTGTTTCCCGACTGAAAAATTCAAGTCCTTATATAATAATATCAGTTGAACAAACACTCTCGGAAGCTTCGATTCCTTGTCTTTATCTAAAAAATATGATACGTCTACTTTCTCATCTGCATACGCAGAAAAGCTCGCATTTTGAGCCGCATATTCACATACTGATTCATATACTTATACAACGATTCCATTAATTTCGAGATGAGTTGACATAAATTTCAACCCCGTTGATTGTATTCTGTCTATATATTATCAAATAAAAAATATATGAAAATTTAAATTATTTATTTTTTTAATAAAGTAGGTATTTTTTCAGCAGCAGCTACCAGCATGGTATTATCATTACGAATCAAAGATATCGTTATCGCACCTTCGATCATTAATTGAAGAATTGAACTTAGTTCCGTTGATCTTTCTGATGAAAATCCACTATTAACTAATTTCTGATAATATGTATCATTCCACAGATTATAGACTTCAATACAAGCTTTTCGTAAAGAATCGCCTATTAAGACTGTCTCTAAGGCCAGCAAACTGATAGAAAAACAATTATCTTGATCATTTTCATTGAATTTCCGTGCTAAATCTAGAATAAACTCCTTGATGGCTTGAACTGGATCGCTATTCTTTGCTAATTCTTCTTCTATATTGTGTTGAATTTTATTCCCCATCAATTTTATAGTGGCTGCCACTAATTCTTCCTTTCCATCAGGAAAATGATAATACAATGATCCTTTCGGTGTTGCACTTTCTTTAATAATTTCATTTAACCCTGTAGCATGATAACCGTTTTTTTGGAATAAAAAAGCAGCCGTAGTAAGGATTTTTTCACGTGTATTCATTTTAGATTCCACAAAATTATTGATAATAGGCATGGTTATTGAAAAACGTAAGCAAATAATATATTTCCATCTTTTTCAAACATGGGAGATGTGCCCGATTTTTTAGAATTTTGTTCTATCAAGTCTTCAGTTGATAAAACAAGGACATTAATCTTTAAAAATTGATCATTTTTTAGGGTTTATTTAATAAAGAAGTCCTAAGTTGTTGAACTGTGTCTTGATGATCCGCAGGCCCTCTTCGCAATCCTCGGGACATTTTCCACCTGTGATTACCAGCTTGCCAGTGCTGAATACAAGCACTACCACCTTGGGAGCCTCAAGCCTACAAACAAGCCCAGGAAATACCTCTGGCTCGTACTCGACGTTCTCCATGCCAAAAGCTATAACAATGGCGTTCAGGTTTAAATTCATCTTTAAGTTGGCGGTGGCTACTATATTCTGAACATAAATCTCAGGCTCTAGATCTATTTCCTTGCAGCCAATGGAATCGAGCTCGTTAGCCAGCTTGATCATAGCCATATGAGCTTTCTCGGGACTCTTGGTTCCAGTGCATACCACTTTTCCGGAGGTAAAAATTAGAAAGCATGCCTTGGGATTCATAATTCTGTATACGAGGCCTGGAAACTTCGTTTTGTTATATTCTGCGCCTTCAAGCCCAGTCTCCATTAATTTTTGCAGGTCGAAATCTTCTGCCAACTTGGTAGATGTTACTACGTTCTCTATAGTTATTGTGGGTTCCATATAACATCCCATAGAATTTTGGTAATGGGCGTGAGTTATTGAAAAACTTAAGCACGAAAATATCTTTCTATTTTTTTTCCAAACATGAGGATGT
>NZ_JAVKPK010000105.1:0-8472 GCF_031461075.1 Methanosarcina baikalica
ATGAAGCATCATTTCAAAATCGCTGTCAGCAGGAATTATTGAAAATTAAATGTCGACCTGCCGAATGTAGGCTCATGAATAGGTTAGGACTTACGCAGTTGAACAGAAAAACAGCAACACTAAATACTTAACTGTCTAAATCCTACTAATTCCGATGATGCTGCTCGTACTTGATTTGGTACTTCAAGTGCGTAAGTCCTATAGGTATAAAACCCAGCATCTTATTTTCTGCCAGATCTATCCACTTAAAGTTTATTACAAAGATCTCCACTATTATTATATGACTTTCCTGGGGATGAGGTTATGAATCTTGAAATCAATCAAACCTCATACTTAAGAAACAAACGAAATGTGTCCGAGGTGGAAGCATGAAATTAAAATCAGTTAATCCCTATACTGAAGAAGTAAACTGGACATATGATTCTTTTTCTTTTGAGGAATGTGAGGCATATATTAAAAAATCAAGGGCTGCTTTTTCCATGTGGAGTTCCTTGTCTGTTGACGAAAGGACGAAGTATCTTGCAAGGGTTGCAGAGGTTCTTCGAAAGAATTCCGATATCTATGCCGAGATTATTACGAAAGAGATGGGAAAACCTATCAAGCAGTCGAGGGCCGAGGTCCAGAAGTGCGCCTTTATATGTGACTATTACATTAAAAATGCGACTGAGTTTCTGAAAGATGAGTTTGTTGATACAGGGGCTGAGAAAAGTTATGTGACTTTTGAACCTCTGGGAATAATTCTCGGGATCATGCCCTGGAATTTTCCTTTCTGGCAGGTATTCAAGTTTGCAATACCTACAATCTGTGCAGGAAATGTCTGTGTGCTCAAACACGCCTCAAATGTGCCGAGGTCAGCTCTGGAGGTTGAGAGAGTCTTTCTGGAGGCAGGGTTTCCGGAAAACGTTTTCAAGACCCTTTTAATTGACCCGAAAATTACCATGGAGATTATTAAAAAGGACATGGTGGACGGGGTTTCACTTACCGGAAGCGTAAGTGCAGGCTCTGAAATCGGTGAGCTTGCCGGGAAAGCTATCAAGCCTTTTGTACTGGAATTAGGAGGGTCGGACCCATTTATAGTGCTTGAAGATGCCGATATCGAGAGGGCTGCTCAGGCCGCAGCGAAGTCTCGTTTCCTCAACACAGGACAGGGCTGTATTGCTGCCAAGAGATTTATTGTCTTAGAAAATGTTATTGAGGATTTTATGAAGGCATTTGAACTAGAAATTAATAAACTGAAAATCGGAGATCCGATGGATGAAGAAACCGATATCGGGCCTGTTGCAAAAGAGGAATTTGTGGGTAGTCTCGAGAAGATCGTTCAGGACGCAAAAAAGAAAGGAGCTGAGCCTCGTGCTTGTGGAAAAGAGTGTGAAAAGGGCTTTTTCTTCAGACCGACCCTTATCCCTGCAGCCAGTGCCGATATGGAGGTCTGTAATATAGAAGTTTTCGGCCCTATTGCGCCGGTGATCACAGTAAAGGATGAAGATGAAGCAGTAAAAATCGCAAACTCCACAGAGTTCGGGCTTGGAGCCGAAGTGTGGTCCGGAAACCTGGAAAGGGCAGAAAAGCTAGCAAAAAGGATCAGGTCAGGATTTGTAGCCATCAACGGAATGGTCAGGTCCGACCCGAGGCTGCCTTTTGGAGGGATCAAGAAGTCCGGGATCGGGCGAGAACTTTCCCATTATGGTCTCAAGGAATTTGTTAACATAAAGGCGGTCGTGGTTAACAAATAACAGATATAAAGACTTTAGACCCAAAGACTTTAGACCTCTCCAAAAAATCCGATGGATAGTTCTAATAGGAGATGTAATCTTAGTAATTTTGGGAGGCTCTCAAATTAAAATTTTGATTTAAAAACTATTTTGGCTCTTCGCTGTTTCGAGCTGAGAATTGAAATCCATTTCCCAAATATAAACCATAAAACTTTGGAAACGGATTTCAAGTTCGTAAGGCTCATATATACAGTTCACATGTACACATGTAAAATAATAATTAATTAAATAAATTACTAAAATAATGAATTTAATAATTAATTAAATAATTTACTAAAATAATGAATTTAATAATTAACTAAATAATTAACTAAATAATTAACTAAATAATTAACTAAATATTAAGTGGAGAAGCAAATAATGAAACTGAGTGCACGCAACGTCTTGAAAGGCAAGGTTAAAAAAATTGTCGCTGGAGCGGTCAACACTGAAATTGTAATAGAGTTACCAGGTGGAGCGGAAATCACTTCCATCATCACAAAGACATCAGCTGAAAATCTGAAGTTAAAAGAGGGAAGCGAAGCATACGCAGTAATCAAGGCCTCAAATGTGATGATAGCCATAGATTAATTGTTTTATTTCCATTCGTCCATTGCATGAGTGTTATCCCAGATAGTTTTTACTGGGATTTTTACTTATTTTACCATTATTGTGTCCATAATGTAGAATGTTCCACAAAAAACATTTTGCTTTATAAAAACCGTTTGAAAGACCTGAAAGATTCTAAATTGAGAATATAAGCATTTTAACAGGCCCTTGTATAGGTGGAAAGGGGAGAAGTGGATACAGGCTTTGTATATATGACCTATACAAAAACTGCACAACCCGACACTATAAAATAGATATAAATATGCCTGTTAATACCTAATTATCTATCCGATAGCCTTAGAACAGAATCAAATATGACTTCAATTCTCGACCAGATATGGTTTCCTTTATTTCTTTCACTCTGGATAGCTTTCATATCATCCATCCTCGTACTGTGCAGTGGTGTAGTCATAGCTTATATATTTGCGAGATTTAATTTCCGTGGAAAAGAGCTTGCAGAGTTGTTGGTAACACTTCCTCTAGTCCTCCCACCTACCGTGATTGGCTATCTTCTGGTCATTCTGGTAGGGAAAAAAGGATTTCTTGGCCACTTGATTTTCAGCTTTCTGGGAACTGGGATCATGTTTACCTGGCAGGCTGCAGTCATTGCGGCTTATACGGTTTCCCTCCCCCTAATGGTAAGAACGGCACAAGCGGCCATTGAAGCAGTGGATAAGGAATTTGAATATACAGCCTACATCCTCGGAAGAAGTGAGATTGAAACTGCTTTTCTAATAACATTGCCTCTTGCAAAAAAAGGAATATTAGCAGGACTGGTACTCAGTTTTGCAAGGGCTATTGGGGAATTTGGAGCAACCCTCATGGTGGCAGGAAATATCCCGGGAAAAACGAACACAATGTCGATCTCAATATACAACGCTTTTCAGTCAGGAAATAATGAACTTGCCCAGATGCTGGTTTTAATCCTGATTCTTATGTCCCTGCTGGCCATTGCTCTAACAGGGAAATTTGTAGGAAAATTAGAGGTATGAGCTTGGGCGTTAAAGTTGAACTTAAAAAACAGTATAATGAAGCTGGTAACAATGGGAAAAAAGACGTTAAGAAAGCTTTTATGTTAGATGTCAGCTTTGAAATGGAAAACAAACTTGTCGTACTTTTTGGGCCTTCAGGATCAGGAAAGACCACACTGTTCAAATGCATTTCAGGAATTACAGAACCAGATTATGGAAAAATAACTGTAGGAAGTAAAGTTTATTACGATAAAGACAAAAAAATAAATCTACCAATCCAGAAGCGCAATCTTGGCTATGTTTTTCAGAATTATACCCTCTTTCCTCACATGAACGTTAGAAAAAACATAGAATGCGGCCTCAAAGGTTGGGAGAAAGAAGCCAAGAAAGAAAGGGTTCTGGAAATGCTGAACCTTCTCCATATTGAGGAATTGGAAACCCGATATCCATCCCAACTGTCAGGGGGGCAAAAACAGAGAGTAGCTCTAGCAAGAGCTCTTGCTCCCAAACCAGAGATTTTACTTCTGGATGAACCCTTCTCTGCACTTGACCTGGAAATAAGAATAGAACTTGCAGAAAAAATAAAAAAATTGCAAAACAAGATTGGAATACCTTTGTTATTTATCACTCACAATCTCGAAGAAGCTTTCCTGTTAGCCGACAAAATTCTTATTTTACATGGAGGAAAGGCCCAGCAGTTCGGAACCCCTGAAGAGATCTTCTATCATCCTAAAAACCTGCATGTGGCAGAGCTAGTTGGCGTGTCAAATATTTTCGACGATGCTTATGTTAAAGAGTATGATGAAGAGTCAAAAAGTACAGTGTTAGAAAGCGGAGACCTGAGAATAAAAATAAAATATCTGAACTTCAAAGCCGGAGATAAAGTTTCCTGGGGAATCCATCCTGAGAACATAACTCTTCTTTTGCCTGATTCCGATTCTGAGGATCAGGATGAAAACATTTATTCTGCACGTGTGAATAGTATCATCAATAAAGGACCAAAAAAACGAATTACACTTAAACTTGTCAGACATAACAAGACTCTGACTGCAGAAGTGCCTGCACAATTTGTTGATTCCCTGAAGCTGCATGCAGGTGATTTATGCTTGGTTAAGTTGGAAATGAGTGCGTTGGTGGCATTCTATAGTTTTTAACTCAACAAATCAAAATTGCTTTTGTGCACCCCTCTGCAAGCAACGGCACATTTCCGCCCAACACGAGACAAAAACGCGAAACTTTGATTCCGCCATCTTCAGGGAATAAGTATGTATGAATCAAGATTTTCCAACATCAATTGCCTCGAATCTGGGCACTTCCGTTTGCTTTTACATCCCTCCTGCGGGGAACACATTATTTTGGCGGACGTGAATTATAGGATACCCCTTAAGTAGGAATATGAGGTTCATATTTTATACTGATACCCTAATTCGTCCAAAAGTGCGAAACAAAAAGACTGGAATCGGAGGGAAAAAATGAACGTAAAGGAAGAAGTTTACGAACAGATCCTTGAAATACTTAAAGATGCGAAATTCCCCATAAACACGATGGAGGAATTGATTGCTGCCTTACCCGAGGGGCTGGACACCACATGCAGAATAGGGGATGTTGAAGTTACTGCAAAAGAGGCGGAAAGCCTGATTACTGAAAAAGATTTCCCGTTCAAAGATGCAAAACATGTGGCAGATATAATGGTTGAAAGAGCGGGACTGTAACTCGACTCTGTCAGATTGGATAGTTACTGCAGTCCAGTACTTCACCAACTGGTTCAGATACTTATCAAAATTCCACTGATCTTTTGGAAAAATTCAGTTTACAAAAAACAAGTTGATTGATATTTGTTTTGACGTTTCAGAAAGGCGGAAATGTAAGAAGATTTTGGATGATGAAGCTCAGGAAAAACAGAATAGGACAGAATATTGTCCGCATCTGGGATGCCTCATCCGAGACCTACGACACCCAACAAGGGCACGGAATTCAGGGTGGAATTGAAAGGGAAGTTTGGGAAAACATATTCAAAAGACTGCTTTCTCAGGGAAGGCTGGAAGTAAAAGAAGGTAGGACTTACGCGCTTGAACTGAGGAACCAATAGCGTGCTTTATTTTGTTATTCAAGCGCGTAAATTCTATCCGGAAATAAGTTTCTTTTATAGCCACCGTTTATTTAGTTTATTACTTGTTTAGTTAATTATTTAGTTAGTTATTTATTTAGATAACTATTTATTTAGTTAGTTTAGTATCTATTTGGTTTATTTTACAGCCAGTTATTCAGAATTTCACAATCAACTTTTACTGGCTGTTTTCCCATTTATTATAGTTTGTTTCCCATTTCTTGTGACTGGCTTCCCAAGCTTTGTGTTTGCTCAACCATTTGTTGTATTTAATTAACCAGTTCTTATAATCGTTTCCTGTTTTATTTTTCTGATCCCACTGAGTCTTTTCCTCATCCCACTGAGTCTTCTCCTTATCCGACTTAGTCTTCTCCTTGTCCCACTGAGTCTTTTCCTTATCCCACTTAGTCTTCTCTTCAGTCCATTTTTTAACATCATTTGACCCTGCGCTTACTGACGCAGCTGTCAATGACATTACAAAAAAGACTAGTGTAAACATACACATGATCTTTTTTATTTTGTCAAATATTTGTTTACCCATAAGTTTTGATACTCCTAATTTTTGTTCAATTTGATACAATTTGATACAATTTGAGAGGTGTTTTTATTTTGTATCTGAGAGGTGTTTTTATTTTGTATCTATTTTATTTTGTATCTACACAGGACTTGTGCAGAGGAGGTTCATAATAAAATACAAGCTACTCTGTTATAAATAATAATATTTGGACTGTTTGGAGTTTCATGCTACTGTTTACTCAGTTCAACAGCACAAGTCCTGATTTGTTTAAATTGTCTTGCCGACTATCGCCGGTTGACATCCCTGAAATTGGCTGGCTTAAATATAAAAATACTTATTAAAATAGGAAGATTTAATGGGATTAATTTACAAAATAAGCTGTATAGAACGTTTAATTTTGCATATAACCTTAAATAAAAGGATAAATCCTTATCGAGCCCAGTAAAAGGATTCTATTTGAACGAAAAGTGAACATGAAATCCAAATAAACAAATTTTGAGTGTCCAAATAAGCTATTAGATTGAGTATGAAATACGCAACGGGAGAATAAAAACAAATACAACAGACATCATGAATAAACTCACGTATTAGACAATTAACCATTTAATGCTACTGATTTCTCAGTTCAAGCGTGTAGGCCCATTAAGAAAACAACCCAAATAAGATCAATAAAAGCTTTTTAAAGGAAATAAATTTCAAAAAAGTAAATATTTAAGAGTTTAGAAGGGTTAAATTAGAAAGATAGTGTCTCTTAAAGCATAAATATCAGATTTAGTCCTTGTAAAGATCTGAAAACGAAAGTATACTTTTATCTTCAAATCCAGATTCAGCGTCTCTGTCAGGAACAAGCAAAATCCCCGACCAATAATTATATGAGCCGGATCTAACTGACCAAAACAAAGCTGAGACCACTCCACAGTTTCTCAATGGACACCTGTAAAAGAGATAATAAATGAGCTTCCCCATATAACAAAAAATGATGCTGGAGGGACTGTATGTCAAGCTGCAAAATAAGAGGTGTTAAGCTTTTCAAATTCCTGGTGCTGTTCATTCTTGCAGCAGGCCTTGTATATGGATGGTTTGAATACAGAGAATTCACGGCTGTACCAGCTACGAGACTTGCTGCCGGCAGCTACTACCCTGAAATGCCACCAGATAGCCATCACTATTATTTACAATTGCCAATTGACCATAACGACTCCTCCAAGGGAAATTTCACGGACTTCTACATCCTGAGCCCTAATTTCAAACCTGAAGAAAAGGTAATTTTTTGGCTTTTTGACAACCAGCAGGAAGCAGTGGGGATGATAAATTCTTCCGAGGATTTTGCGAATTTTGAAAGCAACCTGGGTGGGCTTTCATATGTACTCATAGGCAACCGCGGCGTAAATCCAACACTATTTCCGGAGGTCTACAACAAAGACGGCTCAGTCAACTATAATTTCGCTATGAAGTTATATGGTTCGGCCCAGCAAATCGAAGATATCGAAGCTGTGCGGCGAGATATGAAAAAAAAGGGACTTCTACCCCCAGATGGCAAAATAATGCTCTACGGCGGATCAGGGGGAGGGTTTTTGGTGCAGCAATATCTGGACAAATACGGTTCCCACGTTTCCCGCGCACTGATTGAATTTAGCGGAGCTCCCGACCTGGCCCAGCAACATAACGTTACTTTTGCAAGTAATTTATATGAGTCGAATCCAGACGCAGCAAACGCCTACTTTGCTTTATCCCGGAATGAAACCAGGCCTTCTCTAGCGTATACCATGTTCAAACTCGGACTGCATGGTGATAAAGACTCGCAAAAAAGAATTGTTGAAAGCCAGACAGAGAAAGCTGCGTTCAGAGATAAATACCTATATTTTAAAAACTGGATTAATCCAGCCTATAACTTTCCTCTGGTTAACTTTATAATCAGTATTCCCTCTGAGGTGGAAGTGAAGGTGCGGATATATGAATTGTTAGGTGCGGATCTGATGGAGTATAATCCAACTTCTCCCCAGGAAGTAAATTTGATGTATGAATGGACAAGGATTGTGATTGCAGACTTTTTGAAAGCCAACGCTGAGGGTATAATTTCCACCCCGCATTTTAACCTTAATAGATCAACCTATACCGGTGAAGTCATGGTCTGGTCCGGCACCGGAGACCAAGATTTTAACAGGCAAATGGGACAGTTGATTAGCAACTCTTATCCGCATTCTCAGCAGGCAATTTTCAATGATGCGCATAAACGCGATAAATACAATGAATATTACCTTAATTTCCGAAAAGCATTTTTTGTCACCGGCCTGAACTCATCGGAAACTCAATATTACTATCGAGATGCCCGACAAGTGAATGGAAAATGAAAAGAAGATTAGCTTCATCACTTATTTTCCAATATAGATAGGACAGAAAACATTAGTGAACTTTGATTTTGCTCTTTTTGGAATTACCGAATTCAATATAAAATGAAAACAAATCAGTTGCATGAGAATCGTTCAGTCTTAAATATCAACTACATAGTCAGTTTTA
>NZ_JAVKPK010000106.1:0-7959 GCF_031461075.1 Methanosarcina baikalica
CAAATAATTTGGATTTTTAATGGCATTTGGTGAAAATTGAATGATATCGTTTTTGGTCTCTAAATACACCACATAGTTGCTTTTACCTACTGCATAAAAGTCCAATAAATCCACGTTTGATTGAAAATCGATAGCGGTAAAAATATGAATTTACGAAAATTTACTGCGGAAAGTGGGAAATAAGATATATTTTCAATATTAATTAGTGGATACTGTCAAACTTAGGTTAAAAAGCTTGGAAATTATTCATTAACCTAAAC
Organism: Methanosarcina baikalica; assembly: GCF_031461075.1. Taxonomy (NCBI): domain Archaea; kingdom Methanobacteriati; phylum Methanobacteriota; class Methanomicrobia; order Methanosarcinales; family Methanosarcinaceae; genus Methanosarcina; species Methanosarcina baikalica. The sequence continues at coordinate 261 of NZ_JAVKPK010000106.1, forward strand.
GATAACGAGAAAATATTTATTTTTTAGAGAACATCTGCAGAAATTCAGAAATAATATTTTTTAATGTTTCGTTTGTTGTGTTATTTTTCATCGTTTTTTGATCATCCTGGGGGCTTAGAGCATTCCCTAAAATATTTTCAGTTTTAGGGTCAAACAATCCTTTCCAATATTTACATAATATAGAATTATTTTCCGTATTGTTGCCCGAGGAATTGGTTTCTCCTCCATTTCCCATTGAATGGGTATAACATATGAAAAAATAAGATAGGAAAATAATCACAACCAAAGCGCTAGCATAACAAACTGTTTTGATATTCCTGGTTCTTTTCCTTTTTTTTAGCCCTTTTTTTGTTTCCAGGTAGCCTGAACCTTGAATTTCATCCAGATTTTTCGCTTCTTCTTCGTTTAGCTTTAAAATAAAGTCATTACCTTTTAGATTAACCAGATCCTCGATCAGAGTTTTGAGAAGGATTTTTCCCTCGGCTTTTGGGTTTGAAGGCGCTTCATTGGCAATATATTTTATAAAATTAATCTTGTCTGAATATTCTAAGAGTTGTAGTGCTTTTTTAACCCCTTTCTCAAAAGAGTTGTACTTAGAACCTTTTATAGAATTCTGTGCCTGCTCGTTATCTAAATTGTTTAGGGATAAATTCTTCCGTGAAGTATTATTAAAGAGCAAATCGAACAAATCTTTATTATGTTCTTTATATATATTTATTACAAGATCCTCAATGAGGCCTTCAATATATACATTTTTTGAGAGTAATGTATTATAAAGATCTTTCCTACATTCTGGCGATTCAATTTTGAGATATATATCTATGAGAACTTTTTTAATATCAGGATCGTTTATTTTTTGAAACAGTCCCTGAAATATTTTAACTTTATCTCTATCATCAAAGTTATCTAAAATTGAATTAGAAGAACTGCAATAATAGAGTGGTTTACTTAATATCTTTTTTACAACGGGGCTTACGGAATCTGATCGAGTTTGACTTTCTTTTGAATAAGAAGTTTCATCGTGGAAGAATTCTTCACCCAATTCTTTATATAAATTTAGTAGTTCCGGTTTAGTAAATTCTCGGCACGTTCCGTTTTCTCCGATCTCAAAATCCGGATTTGGTTTAATGAGACTAACAGAAACGTCAGCTTCTGAAGGATATTGAGAAACATCAAAAGTAAATGTAAATCTGTGCCTTAATTTGGTAATTAATTTAAGGATAAGGGAAAGTCCATTGCTGAGTTCTGAAATCTTGACAGATACTTTTTTGCCAGCATGAATCTTGCCTGCTGTGTATTCTAAAATATCTTTTTCTATCGGAGTCTCATTAATATTTCTAAAGTCTCCTTCATCCCAAAGTCCAACTAGTCGATATTTTTTCAAGTCGAGATTTTCTACCTTAAATTTAACCCTCTCATAGAACCGCTTTAATGATTGAATATCAGAATCAATCTCATATTGTAATGGTAAATTTTTGTAGACCTGGATGAATACGACTCTTTCTTCCCTTTCACTGTCAGCCTTCACACTCAAACTGCACCCAAAGATGATTTCATTCTCTTTTGATTCTAGGTAAAAAGCACTCCTTTTTGTATCAAGCTGCGTTGCCAGTTCAGTGTATTGTTCAAAAAGCTTATTGCCATTAAATAGGTGGCCCGTTGAATTATATATTCCATAGTCTGAGGTATAGCTGGCATTGGAGAGATGAAAAAAACCAAAATTCTCTGGATTTTCATTAAGATGATTAGAAGCTGAATTTCCCAATCTCTTCAACCCTCCATGGATTTATTTTCAGATATTCTCGCTGCATTTCTGAATATTTACTTTCCATAGTGAGAGGCTTCATGGTTGCATCCACACTGACCGTGTACATGTAGATCGGCATTTGAGATGCCATATTTACAATTTCCTTGAATGTGGAAATCTTGCATAACTGATCATAGATTTCATGCTCAATTTCCCTGGCTTCGATTGAATCCTCCATAATATTAGAAAGATCCCTGTACTTGTCAATTTTAGTCACCACAATCGCATATGATTTCTCATTCCCAAATATATTGATGATATCTGAGTAGTGACCAAAGAGTTTTGTCAAATCATTTTTGCCGCCCGTATTGTAGTCAACTATATGATCTCCGTCTACCAGGAAAATTATTTTCCCTGCACTTTCAAATTTTTTATATATATGGGCAAAAGTGACTTTCTCTACAGACTCTGCAAATTCATCTTTATGAGTATCTCGCAAGTTTTTTATAAAATCTAAATTTCCCATATCATGTTCCGGTTTGGAAGCGTCTATTTTGAAAAGATTGTCGAGTTCTTCAATAATTATATCATATTGTGATGGGTTAAAATTTTTTGTATGTTCTCCCCCATAGTCGACAAATGTCATTCCTACAGGTTTAAATCCTTTTTTGCCAGATAACAAATATATTGCAAGATCTGTTCGGAGGTTGCTTTTTGGAAGTTCCCCATTCTCTATATCAACGAGCATATTTTCAATCTTTAAACTTTCTTTGTTTTTTTCCGATAAAATAATTTCTTTTCTCTGACCTCCTAAAAAATTTACGAAGTGATTGTAGAATGCAAGCAATAACAATGTTTTTCCTGATCTTGAAGGACCATATACAAATACGTCATAAGCCCTTATGCCGCGAATGGTTTTCGTCAGAATAAAAGAAAATATAAAAAAAATTCCTATCAAAGTTGAACCGCTTAACATGAATTGCGAAACTTCTTGAAGAGGCTCCATTTCAATGATATTAACAAGGGTTCGGATTAGATACAAGGAAGTAAATACAAAAAAGATCATGATGAATCGACGTAAATACATTGCAAGCTTGTCAAAGCGATTCTTAAAATAGGAATAAAAACTTAAATATCCACCTTCCAACATTCCAAACACAAATCCGTCAATACTTAAAAACCCGCTTACATAAAAGACATATACAAAAGGCAAGAACACTGCAAGTAAAAAAATTCCCCCGGTTCTTGAGCGAAACTCGAGAACCATTCCAATTGCACTTGAAATAAAGGATGCGACGAAAAAGCTGAGAGTGAGTTTTATGTACCATGCCGTATTCGATATCCAGTAGGGCATACTCATATATAAAAAAATAAGGGATAGAAGAACCCCAAAAAAAACTAAAATGATTTCAAAAATCGTATGATTTCTATTGATTTTCAATCTTCAAGGCCTCCTTTAACGACTTCGTTTCATAAAGGCTCTTGATCTGCTGGGGAATTTCCTCTATCCTTTCACTGTTTGCAATCTTTCCTGCTGCTTCTGAGCTTAAGAGGGCGTTTCGAGTTATGTATTCTCCGTCCTGAAGTTTCAGGACATGATGCAGTATATTTTCCTTATTCCTTGCATAAATTTCCCAGTAACCTCCTCCGGCTACCAGTGGATAAATGTTGTCAAGAAAACTTGATGCGGCAAAAAAGGTCAAAGCAATCTCCCAGGGTTTTGTATGCCCATGGGGAGTGAGCAGGGAATCATTAGGTTTTTTCAAAGACAGGCTCTGATTTATATCTACGCTGATCATGCTCTTCATGAGTTCAGAACGTACATATCCGGAAGTGGATGATACAACTAAAGCAGCTTTTCCAAAAGTCCATCTTTCGGTATCTCCGATCGAAATTTTTAAAGAATTTACTCCAAGTTTCCTACTTTCAAACAGATCCTGATATGTGGATTTTGCAAGGTTTATGAGCTTGTCAAGTTCTAATTTTCCGTTTTTATCCATATCAAGGTTGCCCATATCAGGATTGGCATTCGTATCCGATTTGCCTTCCACAAGAGATAGGATCTGAGGGTTGACACTTCCAAATTTGGTTTTGTATATGCCTTTTTTTGTTCTTTTTCCGGCTTCGATTTTTTTATTGATTATCTCAAAATGTTCATGGAAATACTCATAATGCAAATTGAAATTTTTTCGGCTTGAAAATGTTTCTGTGTTGGCGGCATCGACTTCAACAAGCATAGCATACTGAAGTTGCTTTTCTTCGATTTCTTCATTTATATCTTTAATATATCTATTTAAATCTTCCATACTAGTGAAGTAATTAGCGGCTTTTAAATGGAGTTCTTTCAGATCTTCTCGCAAAAACTGCCTGATTTTTACCCTATCATCGGATGCAAATATCCGATCCAGTTTATCACTATCTATATAATTTATATTTAAATCCGCAAATACAGAATTACAAATTCTTTCTCGAAATACTTCAACCTTTTTAATTAGATCAATGGTTAAAAAATTTTCAGGTATGACAATATTAAAGGGTGTATCTATACGAATAGCCCAGTACTTTACATTTGATTTTATATAATCTTCTTCTTTCCCAGCATGTTCATTATATTTTTTAATTAGTTGCTTCCTCTTTCCCAATATAAGCGCACGCAAGCCGCCCTTTTCAACTTCTTTTATCTTATTTTTATAATAATAATAATTGGTAACGGAATCAATAAACCTGCTTAAGCTTTCAAGATCGTATTCGTTGTCTTTTGAGATAGCCTCAATTTCCATTCTAATATCTTTAGTACCAGCAGACAAAAACCAGCTATTTTTATCGTTCCCTCTAACTTTTCCAGTACTCAATTTATCTATATACCGATCTAATGTTTCTTTCAATTTTTGTTCATTATCCGGAAGGTATTTGATATTCCTGTTGATTTTTGCATAGGACTCAAGGTCAAGATCAATATCATTTAATTTATCCTTGATCTTTTTGTCGATCTCGATGGGCAGGGAGTTTAGCTCGGCCATTTTCTGCTCGGTCGGCTTCAGTTTCGTGTTCAGAGTTTGGATTTCCTGATTCTTAGTATTCAGTGCTCCAAGAAGAGGAGATATATCCCTTTTCCCTTTTAGGATATTAATCATTACAGACCTGCAATCTTCATTCTCAACAGCCGCAACCCGCTTGAATAAAATCGCATTTTTTCTTAGAGTATCCAGAGCTTCCGGAATCAAACGGAATAATTTTTTATCGATTTCATCTTTGAGTTTATCTTGAGCAACGCCTTGAGCGAAATTATTAACTCTTGAAATATAGGATATCAAGTCGTTATAAGTTCCAATTTTATCAAATTGAATCTCTGAAACGTTATATTTAATAAATTCCTCTATTTGTTCCACGCTGTGATAATTAAGCAGTTTTGCGATGTTGTTTGTCCATACTTTCTCAATATTTCTATACTCCGTTTTTATGAACTCAAAGACTTCCATCGTTGGAGTGGATTCTCCACTGATATTGAACTTAATAAGGAGACTTTCAATAATCTCGTTTACATCTTTCCTGACAGCATCGATCTCTTCCAGTTCGTGAATAATCTGGCTGTACTGCTCTTTTAATTCCCTAAGCTCTTCTACAGGGTATTCGATTACATGTGAATCAGCAAAAATAAAAGAAGAATAGGATTTTCTTGCGTCACTTAGGTTAAGATCACTTCTTTCTATATGGAAGAAGTTAGTGAGAATCTGCGGGAAGACAGAATCAAATTCATCTACTTCTTCTAGCTCATACTGTCCATTGGTATACTCTGTGGGACCCAGAGATGTAAATATTACATGATCAAAAAGTCTCTCATCGTGAGACACGTTTAAGTATTCAAGCTCTGTAAGAGAAATAGCAGCATTAAGCTGTTCTTTTTCTCCTTCTTTTGTTGTTGGAAGCACTGCAAAGAGATAGACTGCATCATCCCGTTTTTCCTTGATATATCTTGCAAGGTCTATGAACATACCTGAGCCAGTACCTCCACCGATCCCTACTATGATGGCTGTAACTCCTGGATTCGAAAAGGTCGGGAACCCATTTGCTTGTCCTTCACTCAAAACTTTATAAAGAATAGCTTTTGAAACGGCTCTTCTGCGATGCACACCACCCCCAAAATCATCCATAATAAAGTGATCAATACGTTTCAGGTCTTGGAAAGTAACTCCATTGTTTTCGGGATCATTCAACCACCACGTTTTGATCGATTGGGATCTTTTTATGCTTGCTGAAACTGCAGCGCTGGTTAAATCGGATACATGTGTAATATTTGCAAGGTTTGGTAGATAGTAGGATTTAAACTCGATATTTCCCGCTCCCTCCAAATTATCTACTTTCTCCATTATTTTTGTTTCCCACCGCTGATCTTCTGCAGATTCATTGGCATCCGTATCCATCGTATAAATCTTAAGCCTGTTCACATCACTGGAGTAGTAGTGGAGTAACCAATCGTGATTGCATATTTCACGAGCAAGTTTTTTTCCGCATCCTCCCAAACCCACAATTGTTAGGTTTGGAGGGTACTTAAAAGATTGACTCGAGTCATCTACCCTTTTCATTCGGTATCTTCTCCTACATCAATATCATCCTTAGAATTAAACCTCACACCAATTAAAAAACCGATCATAAGGCCTAGAATTATGCCCGGTATAAGCCACCAGTATGAAGGCCATTTATCATTTTCAGTCAAATGATCAGCAAGTGTTTTTGACTCTGTAACAAGCCCTTTGTCGTGAAGGTCCTGCAGATAGTTCTTGAAAAAAGGATCTTCGATTTTATTTATCTGTTCTCTAAATGATTCAACTTCCGGTATTGAAATTTCGAAGGGACGTGTTTCCACGCTTTCGATCAGATTTCCTTTACTATTTGTAAGGGTTATTCTGTCATAAGCGTAGCCTGTACTTTGTTTATATTTAACAAGTGTCACTCCATCATACTGTTTTTCTTCAGATATTTGTGGGATTTGTCCATTAATATTAACAATAATTGATGTTGTGCTTTCATTAACTGGAAAATCAAACTTGTTAGAATCACTTGTAAAGTTCAAATTTGTGAAATTATATAAATGGGAATTATCAATTCTAACCAGATCAGTGTCAAAAGAGATATAATCTGCAGCTGGTGGGATATTATTTAGTGTTAATGTGTAATTTATTACCTGTCCCTCCAAAACTTTTTCTTGTGGTTGACCATTGATCTCAATGTTTGTTGCTGATACTGTACTTCCAATAAGTAAAAGTAAGAACAGTGATAAAAATAAGTAGTTTACATCCTTGAGTGATTTCATTTTTTTATTACACCACCGCTTTAACATTATTTAACGACACCCTCTCTGTTAACTAGTTTATATTATTAGATTATTTTTTAATTACGCAGTTACTTTAATACCATTTAACTATACCATCATTTCTTTATTCATTCATTTATAGTCAATGTAAGAAATATTTACACATATAAACAAGAACCGTAAGTGAAAAATTGAGAAGTACAGTTAATTTTTTAGTTGAGTATAATTTCTCAGTTGGCTGTAATTCAAGCGAAAAGGTAAACCACTGAAAACACTGAAAGCATGGAAATCTCTGCACCCATACCTTCTTTCTTCAGTGTTTTCAGTATTTTCAGTGGTTGTAGAGTCTGAATTAAATTTTTTTCCATGCCCATCGATGTTTTGATAATAGAATTTCATTGGTCATCGGTTAGAATTTTATGCACAACTTTGAATACTACATAGAGCGATTTTCCAACATAGTTCTTAGATATATAACATAAAAAATAACACTTTTTAGAGCTTTGTACCTTAATTGAATCCAAATGAATAGAGTTTGAGGTAGATTACTTAACTGTGCATTTAATTTGTGCGTTGACTATAAATAGTTTACACTATTAAATGACTTTTTATTACCTCAGTGCTTTAACAGCATCTGAGTA
>NZ_JAVKPK010000107.1:0-7857 GCF_031461075.1 Methanosarcina baikalica
CTGAAAATTGTGAATCATATCGAATAATAAGAAATTGTTTTTGGTACGAGATTTTTCCGTGTTTTCAGTGGTTCTTCTTTCTGTTCTAGATTATTGAAGAATTCAGGTCACTCCTATTACTTTATTTCACACCAGCCCGCGGAAGACAATTCTTGAAGCTGCGGTGGAGACTGAAAATATTATAATTGAAATTGGGAGCATACAGGCAAGGTCATACTTCAACTCAGTCCGGTCTCCTCCATACTCCACCGAGCCTGCAAAACGGGTTAAGATAGCACTGATGAAGACAACATAAACCCCTATTGCAAGCAAAAAATGGTCCGGAGAAATGGACTGGGTAAAGGCTCCCTGCCCGATTTCAACAGGCATTCCGGACAGGTCTGCAGGGACCCTGTTAATCCTTTCAGCGACCTGGCCCAGGATTTTTGTAATAACTTCGGAAAGGGCAAGGGTAATCCCGGCAATAAGCGGGGCAAAAATAACTGCAGTAGAACGCATGGTTGAGGTGACGTCATACAGTGAACGCCGGATTCTTTCCTCGACTGCACTCAACTCTTTTAAGTGGTCTGCAAGTTTTATAATGGAGGCTCCTGCAGCTTCATGGTTCTTGTGGATGCTTTCCGTAAAGAGGAGCATCGTGTTTCTGATTCTTTCAGAATATATATGCCTGAAGGCCCCGAAGTCTTCGTCAAAGATCGCATCTTTGAGATTTGTCCGCATGCTGAGCAGGTTCATTGAAATTTCCTCAAAGGCCTCTCCGATTTTTGAGCCTTCCATAGTCCTGGCAGTATGGGCAAAAGCTTTTTCAGGGGCTTTTCCTTCCGAAATCCTTCTACCGAGCACAAAGAGGGAATCTGCAAACTCCTGTTCCATCTCTTTTATTCGGTCTCTTATTTTCTTGTAAGGCACAGACGAAAAATACAGGTAAATCGAAATCCCGACAGTTCCGCCCAGAATAATCGGAAGTGTCGGTGAAAAATATCCCCCGAGAGGTGCGGTTGATACAATCTCTCCAGGGTTTCCTAATTTTATCAGGAGATATCCTAGAGGGGCTGTCATTAAGATTATCAGGACTGAAAGCAGCGTAGCAAAGCGTTTCTTCTGCCTGATGTCTGCAAGGTCGGGATGGGAATCCGGAATCTGCCTGGGAGTAAAAGCTACTGGTCTCTGCATTAGAATATATTCGGAGTAGAGGGCTGCAAGAGCCGGGAAAACCAGGTCGTAGAGAAGCACAAGGTCTATTATTTCAGGTTTCATCCCTACGACCGTGACTGCAGGCAGAAGAGCCACCAGGGCGAGAGGGATCAGGATGAAAATCGAGTAGAGGATATAACTTGGGGTCTTTAGCTTTGCCGCAAAAGATTCCATAAGGCTTTCAGTGCCTTCCAGGCTTATATCCAGAGCGCGGTTCAGTGTTATAACTCTCTGCGCTTCGTCAGGTTCGGCTGTTGAGCTTTTAATCAGGTGTAGGGAACGCTTGAAGTATTCGCTGTTCCTTCCCCACAGGTCGGCAAAAGAAAGAAGAGCATCATCCATGCTGCTGTAAATCCTGAGGTTCAGGTCCCAGGTAAGTTTTTTCAAGTCCTTTGCAAGCGGACGATCTGAGTTTCGGGCTGCAAAAAGGATGGCATGTTCCAGGTTAGGAACCAGTTTCATAGACATAACTATATAGCTCAGGATTTCAGGGATATCTCCGAGGGAAGATATTTTCATAAACCCTGCCCTGATCTTCACATACTCGCTTAAATAACAGAGTACGGTCAGAGGAATAATAAAGGTCAGAGTTCCCATGATAAAAAGATTCCTGGCATCAAAACTCCTGGAAAGCAGCACGAAAAGGTCTATTCCGAGCAGCAGGATCAAAGTTGCAAAAGTTCCAAAGTAAGAAAACAGTACCGTTTCGAAGGCTTCCAGGTCAAAGCCCGTAAATCGCAGAGCATCCCTGTACTCCTGGCTAACGCTTTTTTCGCATTTTTTGCTAAAGGCAGCAGGGTCAGGAACAGCCCATATCCATTGCCTTGCCGTGTTTTTGCAGGCTCTTACATACCAGCTGCTTTCTTCTTCCATACTCTTTCCTCAGATGACGATTTTCTTATTCCCGCACTTGCTGGCAAAGTTTTCAAACCAGATTTCCCATTGTCTATAAAGCATTTCCAGATCATCTCCACAACCGGATTCGGAATCATTTCCATACCCATTTTCATATGGCTTGCTTTTCTTCTTAGAGTCTGAGAGTAGCCAGAACATATTGTTTGCCTGGCTGACTGCTTCTGCCTCCAGCAGAAAAGGTCTCTTTATCCCTTCAATTGCAATCTTTTCTTTTATCCTTGTCCGAAGCTCGACACTTTTCAAGGCCCAGTCTATGGAAATCCCCCATTTTCGGGCAATCTTTCCTATAAGTTCTGACTGTCCCTGTTCCAGTGCTTTTCCTGGAAGCAGGCAGTCCTGAGAAGCATCGTAATTCATTATATCCGTAAAGATATCCGAGGGCTCGGGATTCTCGATTACGGCGCTGGTGACTTCTGCGATACGGCTTACCCGCTTTATCTTTTTTATGCTTCCTTCGAGCCTTATGCCTGAACAGATAATTACTGCGTCCGTAGCTTTAAATGAAGCCGGGGGAACTCCAAGGGTATTAACTATTCTCTCGTATACGTTTTCTATGGATGAGCCGTGAACGGTCCCGATAACCGAGTTTCCGGCTTTTCCTACCTGCATGGCTTCATAGAGCACCTTTACTTCCGAACCTCTGACTTCCCCCATAACCAAGGCAGAATTTCCAAGGCGCAGAGCAGCCCTGAGTGCGGTTTCAGGGCTCATTTCCGCCCCTGACTTCAGGACAGAAGAATGGGAACTCATTCCCTGGACTTTCCATCCCAGGGCTTGGAGTTTTTCGATAGGCAACTCGTGAGTGTCTTCGATTGTCAAAATTCTGTATTTCTGGGGAATCTCGAGGAGCATGGCAGACAGCAGGGACGTTTTTCCGGCTCCGACTTCTCCTGCGACCAGGACTGAAGCCTGCCCGTCCATTAGGAAGCTTAAAAGCCCAGCTGCGAATGAAGAAATTGAACCTGTATTGATCAGTTTAGGCAGGGTCCAGGGAGAGAGAGAATGCTTTCTGAAAGCATACGCAAGCCCGCTTGCACTCAGTGGATCCCCTATCACCGAAACCCTTACCCCGAAAGCTTCAAGATTAAGCTCCAGCACAGGAATCGCTTCTCCAAAGGGCCTGCCGCTGATGGTCCTGAACCTGGATACTAGGGCATCAAGGTCATCCTGTGAGAGAAAAACATTGCTTGCACATTCTTCTCCATCAAGGACGACATGAACAGGGTTTGTGTCGGCAGGGGCATTGATGTATACATCGGTGATTCTGATATCGGAAAGCAGGTCCTCCATGATCCCGAGCCCGTTCGTATACCTCGCAAGCAGGTCGGCATAGCTTTCAAGTTCTTCAGGATTGCAGGTTTCCCCGCTTGCGAGCAGTTCTTCTTCCAGAAGCTTTTTTGCCATGCGCCTGAAATACTCCCTGGCTCCTTGAGGGTCTGCAAAAGCAAGGTCCTTTGGCCTATGCCGGATCATCCGCCTCCTTACTTTCTCAAGCAGCCTCAGCTCCTCCTGCCGGAGGTTATACTCAGGTGGTCTGATCATGTAAAGTTTTTCCGGCCTGTCGGTGTAGCTATAAACCGAAACTTCAATTTTTCTCCCTTGCCTGCCGTCTATGTCATAACACTCAAGAAATTCAGTATTTTCCGGAGCGTCAGTATTGACTCGGGAGCTGGAAAAGGGGGGCCTTACATGAGGTTTTATCCCTCTTTCGTAGTCGAAAACCTCATCTACGGACTTTTTTCCGTTTCCCTGGTTTTTCTCTCTTTTTGTAGATTCCAGAAACGGGATATGTCTTGATATTTTTGCAAGGATCACTTCTCCGGAAGTATCCTTTAGAAGGTTTCCTGCCATTATTTCTATCTTTTTTCCTACCTTTTCCCCAATTCTTCTCTCTGGATTTTCTACAGGCTTTGCTGAAAAACATTCAATTTCGGATTTTTTAAGGGCAGGAATTTCAGGAGAATAAGATAATTTTTCTTCGATTTCATGCAGCACATGGTAAAAACACTCGGAACATGCAGCGCAAGCAGGAATAGTACCCTGAACTTTCGTCAGCATTTTTCCTTGAATGAATCTGTCTATTTCCATCCGGGTCTTCAAAGGATCTGTCTCTGCAGTCTCAGTTAAAAAAGCAATTATCTCTTTCCTTTCCACGTCACAGCTTTTTTTTTCGGGCAAAGTGCAGGTTTTGGGAACCTTTTCCGCGCTTTCGTACGCTGTAATAATTCCATTGAAGCCTGCAAGAGTATAAAGTAGAGACAGAGCTTCTCCTTCATAGTCCCGTTCATACAGCCTTGAGAGCACCAGGCAGTCAGCATGAACTTCCTTTTGCAGAATTCCCAGGATATTCTTTCTGCAATGTGCGTCATTTAGAGAAGAGTCCGAATCGCACTCTCTGCAATTAATTGTAATGGTTTTACGGTTTTTCGTTTGCTTTATCCTGTAAGGGCAAGTTTCCTCTTCCTCTTTATCCTGTCCAGAAAAACGGCCCTGACTAAGGGCACTAACAGCATCCTGAAGTTTTGGCATTATACTCAGAATTCAAACCCCCATTTCCCTTCCAACTTTATAATTTCTCTTTAAATGTATTAAATATTTTCGAATCGTAACCAAAGTTTTAGTTTCGAGAATATCTTGAAACTAAAGGAAAAAATGAAATCCGAACTAATGAAAGAACTGCTGAAAGCAGTCCTTGACCATGAAGTAAGAAAACATAAGAAGGGGTCTACTGAGCAGACTATCTGTCTCAGTACTAAGAAGAGAAGAAGCGAGCCCTAAAAAGTTTATTTTTTCAAATAATATTAGTCAGTGACTTAATTCAAACAAGTCACTAATTAAGTGAGTATTTAATCGGTAATTTGTTGCAAGTCTTCTCTGAAAAATGTATGTTATGCCTCAGAGAGTGTTTAGTAACATAGTTTCTTTGCTACTCTTTCCTTTTTTTGACTGCATATCCAGATATCTGTAGCCCGGTGTTGCGTGTCACCATCTTTGGAAACTATCTGAGTTAGTGAAAACAGAATAAGTTTTTAAGTAAAAATCCTAATTTAAGATCCTCAGAGTATTTTCTCTTCCGACAATGTATGAAGGCAGGGAAGGTTTGGTTTGACGATATAATCGATAGATATTTCAAAAATATTGAACGCTGGAGCATAATCAAATCTGCAAAAAACGGAATCATTCCAGCGTAGTTTCCGTTGTTTTCCGGTTTTAAATCCGAAATATAAATATCTCGATCTTTTCCTAATAAATCCCTAACTTATAACAAGTAGTATCATTTAAATAAAGAAATATGCCACTTTTTTGACAATTCTCTTCAGAAAGGACTACTAATTATAAATACTATTTTTCTTCTCTATCATATTCTACAAACATAAGGAGAAATTGAGGATAAAGTCGGTAAATCATAAATTATATAAAGTTATTTCACACATATTCCGGACTCAGAGTAATTGGTTACAGCTTCAATATAGCTTTCATTTAACCAGCTAATGCAGGATTATTGTAAGCTTTATTCCTCTTCGAAGAGGAATAAAGTGCATAATTACATAAAATTATAAATTGATTCACTGGAAATAATAGAGGTAGTTTAGGGAATGAAAAAATACGATGTAATTGTTGTCGGGGCGGGTATAAGCGGGCTTCTGGCGGCGCTGACGCTTTCAAAGCATGGGAAAAAAGTCCTTGTTCTTGAGAAAAAGCGGCATATTGGTGGAAACTGCAACAGCTACACGGTAGACGGCTACCAGGTGGATACGGGAGCACACGCTATAACCCATCTGTTTGAGGGGCCCCTGAAAAGACTGATGGATAACTACTTTGATTTTCTGCCTGTATTTGAGGACTATGGGCATTATTACGTCAGGACTGAAAATGCCCTTATCAAGGTTCCTTCCAACCTGAAAGATTTTGTGACTTTTGATGTGCTTCCAAGAAAGGATAGGGTTATGCTTTCCCAAACTTTGACTAAGGCTTTTACCCTTTCTTCATTTGGAATAGACCTCTCGAACCAGTCAGTGTACGATTTCATACCGAAAAACCTTTCAAAGGACACTTATGACTTTGTGGATACAATATGTACTTTCCTTTCGGGCAGGTCCATGAAAGAAACATCTGCCGAGCGTGTTCTTTCGGGAAGCAGTTTTGTCAGGGACAGCATTACCCAGGAACAATTTGATGCCATGATCGGCAAACTGGAGCCTAAAAAGCTCCAGTCTGCGGAGTCCATCCTTGCCTCAATCCTTCCGTATCATCTTCACGCTTCTCTTCAGGCCAGGATGACCAAGGTTACCCAACCCTTTACATCCCTGGAAAGGCTTGCAACAAACGATGTAAATTACTCCCAGGGCTACCCTAGAAAAGGGTTAAAAGCTCTGCTTAACGCCATTCTTTCCTCCCTTCCGGAAACCGTTGAGATCAAAAAGGAATGTGAGGTTAAATCCATCCTTGTGCAGGAAGGAAAGGTATCAGGCGTGGAAGCCGATGAAATTTATACCTCTGACCTGGTTATCTACACAGGCTTTGCAACGGAGCTTTCCAGTCTTATAAAGGATCTTCCTCTGGAGTATACTGGAAATTTAAAAGGCATTGTTCATAGTAAAAGCCTGACTATCTGGCTCGGTCTTGTAAATGAGCTTCCGGAATTCAATTACACGGGCTCGGAAATTTGGTTTAAGGATTTTGCCTACTGGGCAATGCCTATAAGTAATTATGACCCTTCCCTTGCCCCAAAAGACAAACAGCTTATAGGCTTTTCCTTTGTGATTGACGAAAATAAAAGTGAGGAACAGGAACTCAAGAAGGCCTATGACACGATTTTCCGGGCCCATCCGAATATCGAAAAGTATATCGAGATGCAGCATGAGCAGATTCTTATTCCTGAGAAAGCCGCAGTCACGATTGACGGAAAGTTTGCAGATATTCGGACTCCTGTACAGAACCTCTATCTGGCAGGCACGGATACTGACCGGCGCAGTATGGGAATTACCAGGGCTTCATACTCGATCATTGAGCTTTTGAAGATTCTCAATGAAGACGGAAACCTACATTAAAATATTCTTGTATAGTAGTAAAAATCGAATGATGAAAAATCGAATAACGGCCTGGCTTGAATTTTCGCCCCAAAAATATTAATTCAGGGCATGCTAACGAGAGTATATAAGGACTTTCAGGTAGTAAGAGGTAAAATCCAACGGTGTATCAGACTTCAAGGAAATTCTCAGCCCTATATTCGAGCTGAGAAGCATACTTATTTTTCGTTCTTTCTTTCTTTCTTTCTTTCTTTCTTTCTTTCTGGCTCGGCACAGGAAGTCTATTCTTTACCTCTTTGCTATACCCTTTTCCATTATGAGGATTATCTTGGTCAGGTCCCGTCTGAAAGATTCTGAGGATGCAATTGTGAAAACAGGGCTTGTAGCAAGTATTTTTGGCTTTTTATTCAATATTGTGACATTCATCTTTTTTCTTATCTTTTCAGATGATGCCGGAGTCGATTAAATTCTATTTCGTTTTTATTGTTTAACATTTTTATTTACATATCGATTTTTTTGGTCTGCCTCTGTTAAGTCCAGCCAAACATTATAGCCGAGTTTCAATTCCCGCATTTTTCAACGTAAATTATAAATTCTCTAATCTGGTGGAAAATTTTATATATATGTAATGGGCAATAAGATTCCTTTATCCGGTAAGTAAGGATGAATTTCTCACCGGCCAGGCATAAAAAAACAAAAAGAAGTGATAATGGGATGA
>NZ_JAVKPK010000108.1:0-7267 GCF_031461075.1 Methanosarcina baikalica
AAAAATATAAGCATTAATAGGTGTAATAAGTTGCGTTGGAAACTATACATTTGGTTTAGTGACTTTTTAAGATTTAAGATTTTACAGAACTTTCGGTCGCTACCATTTGTAATTAGTTCAAAATTGAAATAACAGAGTTTATAGAGGCAAAGTCAGGAGATACTAAACATGGAAATATCTCTAATAAAAAACCGATTTTTATGTTTCATTACGCCTTTTACTATATGCGTATTATTAGGATACTTCTTATTTCATAACTTCATGCAGGGAATACTCTATGGAATTGGCTCTGGAATAGGGACATGTATGGCAAAAAGGCATGAAAAAAGAAGAGAGAAAAGGAAGCAAGAAGAAACAGAAAAGAACACTAAAACCAATAACAGATGAGCTAAATAAAGATACAGAAACCATAAAATGGAAGCAAAACCGAATAAAAAGAATAAACACAAATAGACGACTTGTATAAAAGGCGAAATCAAAAAGAAAAACAAAATAAAAAGTGTTCAAATCCCGCCCGCAGGCGGGAGCTTGAAATCACTCTGCAGGTGCTGGAGCTTCTCCGCCTTCGAGGCCTAAAAGGGCTTTTATGGATTTGCTCCCGTATTCAACGATCTTGGCGTTGATCTGGACGATGTCATGAGCAATTTCTTTGCCGCGCATCATCTTTCTCCTGCGCTGCCCCGGAAGCTTGGGAGTATAGCCTACACCTACTGCAAGCAGAATTCTCTGTCTTCTGGGACCAGGAAGATCGGGTTTCATAACAAAACCGCTGCCGTCACAGCCGCCAGTGATCTTGACTTTATATCCGGCGAGCCCGAAAATGGCACCGTCAACAACTTCACCAATTGATTTTCCGATTAATGCGTTTGCTTCAGCATCTTTAATATCGAGCTGGTAAGCACGCCCTTCTTTTGGGTCAGATACTACAACTTTGAAATTAGCCATGTGAAATCCTCCAATATCAGATTTACTTTTAATTATTCCTTTGCCTTACATTGCCTTTTTATTCGAATTCTTACTGAGCCTTAACATGCTGTTGCCCTGCACATCAGCAGTTACTTTGCCCAGAAAGGATTATCTTTTCTTTTGAGCATAAGGAAAATATCAAGAGTTTCCTTTTCATCAGTTGAAAGGGAATTGTAGATTTCGTGCTCAAGAACTTTGGCGTGCCTCTCAGGCACGTTAATATAGAGCACGTCTTCTTCTTTGATCTGTCTGCCGACTGTTGCGCCGTCAATTGCCATTGCAACTTCCTTGCCTACTCTTGCAGAAGGAATGTTTTCCCCGTCAGACTGCAGACCCTTGATCTTGCCTATGACGGTCCCATTTTCAAGCATGACATCTGCGTTTGTCCGCACGACCCCGCCAAGCACCCTTACCCCGACAACTGCGGGTTTGCTCTGACGGAACACGCATCCCGGAAGAATTTTGAATTTTCCAGGGCGAATAATGGTTTCGAAAATCTTCTTTTCAGCCAGTTCCTGCTGTTCTTTTACATATTTCTGGTAGTCTTCAACCAGGCGGTAGATCACATCACTTGTGAGCACCTTCACAGTACTTTCCTGCAGGAAATCTCTGGCGTCAGGGTGAACTTTGACATTGAAACCTATAAGCACCGAATAGAGAGGGTCTTCAACTGTCGAAGCTTCAATTGCATCTCTGTGGGATATGTCCCCTACTTCGGCTTTCCTGATAGGGACTTCATCTTTCCGGAACTCATGGACAAGGGCTTCAAGGGAACCCAGGGTATCTGCTTTGATTAGGATCCCTACCGAACCCGTATCAATCCTGACCTCATCTATCTCGGACTTTACCTGCGCTACGATTTCATCAAGGTTTTCTTCCGTAGCAACCCTTATCGGAGAGCCTGCAAGGGCACCTTCGAGGCCGGGAGCCGAAATCTTTACACCAGCCGCAGCAGTGACCTTATTTACCTGCTGGAACTTGCTTTCGTAGCGGATCTCAGAAAGCTCCCTCGGCTTTAAGAGAGCACGGACCTTGGTCTGGATCGGTTCTCCAAGGCTTCCGATAACGACAGTATCCCCTTTTTTCAACGTGCCGTCATAGAGAATAACATCAAGTGTTGCACCCAGGCCTTTTTCTTCCTTGACCTCAAGTACGGTTCCGACTCCTGGGCCTTTGGCGCTGTACTGGAGATTTGCTTCAAGGAACTTCTGGGTCAGGCCGAGGAGTACCATCAGAACATCAGGAATTCCTTCTCCCGTGACAGCACTTACAGGCACTACACCCAGCATTTTCTGGAAGTTTGTAACCCTGTCGTAACGTTCTGCTGCAAAGCCCTGGTTGTATAGCTCACCTATTACCTCATAGAGCTTTGTCTCAAGCATGGCCTGTACATCGTAGGACTGTTTTTTGAAAGTGGCAGCAAAAGGCAGGTCTTTTTGTGAGACCCAGCCGCCAATCCTGTCGATCTTATTAGCAACAACAACAAAAGGAGTTTTGAACCGCTTTAAGATCTGCAGGCTTTCGTAGGTCTGGGGCTTGAAGCCTTCGTTTATATCCACTACAACAATTGCAAGGTCGGCAAGAGCGCCTCCCCTGCTCCTGAGGGTTGTAAAGGCATGATGCCCGGGTGTATCAATAAAGAGCAGTCCTGGCACAATGAAATGGTCTCTAAGCCTTGGATCTCCGAGCTTGTCGACAATCGCATCTATAGGGACTTCAGTTGCTCCGATATGCTGGGTGATGGCTCCGGCTTCTCCGCGAACAATTGCAGTACCCCTGATTTTGTCCAGCAGAGTAGTTTTCCCGTGGTCGACGTGCCCCATCACGCAGACTATAGGAGTTCTTAAATTTTTCTTGTCGGTCATATGCAAAACCTCTCTCATTCCCGCGTCTTATTCGCTGCAGGTCCAGAAGGGTCCGGGTTTACCCGGAAGGACCCATTTTGCAGGTACCGGATAAACAAAGACTTGGAATCGCGCCCTGAAACTTTCAGAAACGCGAAAAGGCTTTGATGCACCTGCTTTATTCGTACAGACAGACTTCATCGATCCTGGAATATTTCCCGATTTCGGAGTCCTTAAAGTGAATTGCAATTTCCCTTGCTGCAGCATCGGGGGAATCGGATGCATGAACTACGTTTCTACCTACATCCAGAGCAAAATCCCCGCGGATAGTTCCCGGAGCTGCATCTACCGGGTTTGTAGCCCCGTTTACAGCCCTCATAACTCTGACTGCATCTTTTCCGGCAACTACCATCGAGACCGAGGGACCGGAGGTGACAAATTCGATAAGGGAAGGAAAGAAAGGCCTGGCTGCATGTTCACCGTAGTGTTCCTTTGCAGTGGTTTCACTGATAACGTTCATCCTAAGAGCAACGATTTTCAGACCCCGCTTTTCGATTCTGGAAATGATCTCGCCAACCAGCCCGCGCTGGACTCCGTCAGGCTTTACCATAACGTATGTCTGTTCCATGTGCACACCTTAATAATCTGAACAAATAAACTGGCAATTCAATTTCTTTATACTTTTTTCAACTGGATTCTGCCTTTCTCAGTCCATTCGGTACGCCGCGGAAGCCTGCCCAGATTGAAGTTGTTCACACACTTGGAAGAGTGCATGTAGTAGGTAGAACCGTCTTTTTTGATGTAGAGCTTACCGGTTCCAGGCTCTAACATCTTCCCGCAAAAATAGCATTTCCTCTGTTCCATCTATCTCACCGCTTTCTTACCTGGTGGTCAATTTCTTTGCTTCTCTTGATGTCTCAAGAAGCATCATAATGTCACCGATCCGGATAGGGCCTACACAGTTCCTGGTGATTACACGACCCTTATCCCTGCCTTCCAGAACCCTACATTGGATCTGGCTAGCTTCACCATGCATACCCGTATTCCCGATAACGTCAATAACTTCAGCAGCAAAGCCGCCTGTCGTGCTTTCGTCAGCCATAATCAGCACCTCATGTTATCAGGATTATTTAAGAGCTTCAAGCTTCTGGGCAATGTCCTGAACCATTTCAGCTGCTTTTCCTGCATCTACGATTGCGACCGTTGCGCAGGACACACCAAGCCCACTGGCTGCACCGAGTTCTTTCTGGTTTTTGATGAAGATGTAAGGTGCATTCTTTTCTTCGGAAAGGGGAGCGATATGAGCAACAATCTCTGCAGGCTCGATATCTCCTGCGATCAGAACGAGCTTCGCATTGCCTCTTTCGATTGCTTTTGTAGCTTCGTTGGTGCCCTTTTTGATCTTTCCAGTGTCTCTGGCAAGCTCGAGAGCTTCAAGTGCTTTGTTTGTAAGTTCTTCTGGAACGTCGAATTTAGCTAGTTGTGCCATTTAAGATTCTCCTTCGAAATTGCGAATGCCGCAATTTTTCATCAATCATAGGTTTTTAACACACATCTGTCAACATTGAGATTCCAAATTCCTAAAAGAGAACCTGAAAATGCTTCAATGCGGAGAGTAAATGAGTTGAAACATAGATACTGCTAGCTAAATGCTGCAGATCGAACCTTAGAAGTACATAATTGCCTATAAACTTTCTGCTCGAAAACACGAGTCATAACCGAAAAACAGAAGTAAAGCAATAAAAAATTCGTATATATAGCATCATCTCAAGTTTCCGGATAAAATAAGAATTAATGCGTCATGGTTATAAGGAATGCAATAAATTTTGATCGCATGGACACAATTTACTACGAAGCTCATAAAAATCTCTATATTAACCTTACCAACCGTTGCAGTGCAGACTGTGTATTTTGCATCCGCAACTTTGCAGACGGGGTTTACGGATACGATCTGAGGCTTTCAAAAGAGCCATCAACAGAGGAGATTATCGGCGCCCTTGAAAACGTGGATCTTTCGAAATATCGAGAAATCGTATTCACGGGCCTTGGAGAGCCGACCCTCAGGTTCGATGTGGTGCTTGCAGTGACACGCTGGCTTAAATGCCGGAATATCAGAGTAAGGCTTGATACCAATGGACATGCAGCTCTGATAAACCCCGACAAAGATGTGATCTCGGAATTGAAAAAAGCAGGAATCGATTCCATCTCCGTAAGCCTGAATGCAGAGTCCGAAGAAAAATATAACAAACTCTGCAGGCCAACTCACAAAAATGCTTACAGAGCAGTACTTGATTTTATAAAAGGAGCAAGAAAAGTGGGAATCAGTACAAGAGTTACGGTAGTTGAGGTGTCCGAAATAGACCTGGAAAAATGTAAAAAGCTTGCAAATGAGCTTGATTCTGAATTCCATACAAGAGTTTTATCTGAAGCTGCAAGTAAAGAAATCTGAAAATCATTTAATATGCGGGAGGTATAGATAGCGTGCAAAGCTTACTGTCTAAGCCTCCGGAGCTGAAACTTGAGGTTTCAAGGTTTTCCTGTTAATTTTCAGGCCTGTTATTTTCCTCTTCAAGATTTTCAAAATCTTTAAAGTCCCCATCCAGGGTCTGTTTTTTAAAGGTTCTCTTCTTCAAGTAAAATGCAACTACTAAAACTGCAAGTAAAAGAACTATAGGAAATTTAAAAAAATCGAGAAATTCCAGAAGCTTTGAAGGGCTTTTTGCAGAGGCCGAGTTCTCTACAGCGGAATTTTCGTTATTTTTTATATCAACCGGCGCTTTACCTGTGGAGGCCGAAGCAATCTCAACTATATTTTCAACGCCTCCGGTCATTGCCGTACCTTCTTTTAACGGCAGTCCGGTTTCTCCTGCCTTAATTGTGTCAGATTCTTGAATGTCTTCTTGGGAAAGAAAACTTTTGTCTCCAAAGAGCAATGCAAAAGCCGTGGAATTCCGCTCAAAAAGATATGCTGCCCCTGCATCGCTTCCTGCAACAAGGGTTGAGCTATCGCGAGAAATGGATAAGCTGTTGATATTTCCTCCGCAGCTGTAGTTCCAAAACTCGTTCCCTTCCATACTAAGGACATAGAGCGTATCATCCCAGCTTCCGGCTGCAATGAATGATGTATCCGGGGAAACTGCCACACTGTAGACGTCATCTTTTACCTGATAGTCCCAGAGTTTTGTCCCGGTACTGTTAAACAGGTAGATTTTGTCGTCAAAACTCCCTGCTGCAAGATATGAGCCATTACTTGTTAGCGAAACACTGCTTATCCAGTAAGCAGGATTGTGAATCCAGGAAAATTCTCCTTTCTGGTCAAAAAGATAGACGTTATAATTGGACCCACCGGCAGCCACATAATAAGCTGATGGAGTCATACACACACTATTGATTACACTGCCTGTCTTCTGTTTCCATATATTGTTTCCTTTGCTGTCAAAGAGGTAGACACACCGATTGGAACCCCCGGATGCAATATAAGATCCATCTCTGGAGATGGCAATACTCCGGACTGCATCCCCGGAATCAAAATTCCATAAAAGTTTACCTTCTCTATTAAAGAAGTAAACCTTACCGTCCTCACTGCCAGCTGCTACATGCGAACCATCGGAAGAGACCGCCACACTATTCAGGCTGCCCCCGGTTTCGTAACTCCAGAGCAAAGCTCCTTCCCGGTTAAAAAAATATACTTTCTTATCATTACTTCCTGCGGCTACACGAGTCCCATCAGAAGAAATTGATACTGTATAAATCACATCTCCTGTAGTATAATTCCAAAGTTTCTTCCCCTCGGAATTAAAAAGAGAAACATTGTAATCAAATCCTCCGACTGCAAGGTAATTTCCGCTGGAAGAGAGGGAAACTGTATTGACTATGCATCCTGTTTCACATTTGCAGAGAAGGTCAAAAGCCCTGGGTTCCGAAAGGTTTACATCCCCACTATTCAGGGCAACAGGGTCTGCACCCCCCACACCTGTAAACAGGCAGAAGAACAGACCCAGTGCCAGAAATAACCAAATTCCCGCTGAATGTTCCATACTAATTATAATAAAGGAGTTTATCCCACATGAATTTTTTGTAAGAGTTCTGTAGTGGAAATGGGCAGAAAAATGAAGAAGAACTCAAACTTAAAGCTGCTTTTGGAGCCGGACAACAACTAAAGATATGTATTTGTCGTGGAGTCAGTTACTGAAAACCAAAAGCACAAAAACTCTATATTTTTTCAAATATTTTTTCAAAAATAAAACAAGCATTTTTTGAATATGCAAAACAAGCTATCAGCTTTTGGTACTCCTGGTTATTTTGCAAAACAAATTCTGCCTGAGGAATCAGACATTCTGAGAAGATAGATAGTAGAGGACAAAGGCGATAGACCTGGATCAGTTTTCGAAGGCATTGAGAACATGCTGCTGTTTATTTGCCGTTTATAACTCCCCGGCTTTCAATTCTGCAATATA